>NZ_CP021455.1:4262500-4522913 GCF_002158865.1 Comamonas serinivorans
CGCTGCTCAAGCTGATCCTGGGCGAGCTGGACGCCGACTCGGGCCACATCAAGCGCGGCGCCAACCTGCAAGTCGCCTACTTCGACCAGATGCGCGACACCCTCAACCTCGATGCCACGCTGGAGGACTTCATCAGTCCCGGCAGCGAATGGATCGAGATCGGCCAGAAGCGCCAGCACGTGAAGAGTTACCTGGGCGATTTCCTGTTCAGCCCGGCGCGTGCGCATTCGCCCGTTCGCAGCCTGTCCGGCGGTGAACGCAACCGCCTGCTGCTGGCCCGCCTGTTTGCCCGGCCCGCCAACGTGCTGGTGCTGGACGAACCCACCAACGACCTCGACATCGACACCCTGGAATTGCTGGAAGACATGCTGGCCCAGTACGAAGGCACGGTGTTCCTCGTCAGCCACGACCGCGCCTTCCTGGACAACGTGGTCACCAGCACGATTGCCTGGGACAGCCCCGGCCACTGGCGCGAATACGAAGGCGGGGTGGATGACTGGCTGGCGCAAAGCGAGCGTTGGCGCGCCTTCGCCGACACGGTGCCGGCAGCGTCCCGCACGACGGCCCCCTCCGCGGCCGAGGCGTCGTCACCCGACAGCGCAGCCCCTTCATCCGCCAGCCCGAGCGCCCCGCGGAAAAAGCTTTCCTACAAAGAGCAGCGCGAGTTCGATGCCCTGCCCCAGCAGATCGAAGCGCTGGAGGCCGAGCAGACCGCCCTGCGCGCCGAACTGGCCGACGGCAGCCTGTACGCCAGCGACCTGGAGCGCGCCGTGGCCCTGCAGGCACGCGACACCGAGATCGAAACCGCCTTGATGGATGCCCTGGAACGCTGGGAAGCCTTGGGCGCTCGCATGGGCTGAGCGTCACGTCGCATCTCAGATCGATTGTTGAATTTCAAGCAGTATGACCCGATTTTCGTTTATCCAGAAACGGTGACCACCCCATACTACCTCACGCTCAACATCGAAGCCAGGATGCAACGTTCAACGTGACTCGCCGGCCGCATGCCCCATCGAACCACCAGACACGATGTACGCCGATGTGCGGGCCAAACCGTCCAACGTGAGGCGCCAAGCGGCCCACCCCGCACGCATCGGCACCGCCGGCGCGTTTCGCGCCAGGCAAACCCTCACACACCGAACCACAGACCGTCGCAGCGAGGAACCGTCGAACTGCACGCACGCACGCGGTGGGACCCACGGCGTGGCCCTGCCGCGCCGCGCACAGCCAACGCATCCGCTTCGCCCAGCTTATCGAGATCGCGCAACGCATCGGGCTTACGCAACATTTTTTGCGGGGTATGGGGTTGTTGCCGATCTCCTGTAAACGGCAATGTCAGGATACCCCATGCACCAATCGCACTCAACGGGACCAACGCATGTGGGCGCATGGACCATGCTCCACACGGTGTGACGCAGACGCCCGCAGCCCTGACCAGCGCGCCAAAGGCTTCAGCCCAGCCTCATCGCGGGTAGATGGCCCCCAGGATGCGCGGCCCCTGGGCATGGGTGACGCTGGGCAGGTTGCCCGGCAGCCCCTGGCAGCAGCGCCAGGCCAACCAGGCAAACGCCGCCGCCTCGACCTCGTCGCTGGCCAGGCCATGCATCTCTGCCGTTTCAAAGCACAACCCCGGCAATCGGCGCTGCAAGCGGCGCACCAGATCGCCATTTCGGCTGCCGCCCCCGCACAGGATCACGCGCGTGGCCGCCGGCGCGTGCCGCACGATGGCGTCGGCCGTGCTCTGCGCCGTCAGCTCGGCCAGCGTGGCCTGCACATCGACGGGTGACACATCCCCCACGGCCTGCAAACACCCCGTCAGCCAAGCCAAGTGGAAATCGTCGCGCCCCGTGCTCTTGGGCGGCTGCCGGGCAAAGAACGGGTGGGCCAGCAAGCGCTGCAGCAGCTCGGGCTGCACCCGTCCCGTCGCTGCCCATGCGCCATCGCGGTCATAGGGTGCCTTCAGGTGCCGCTCGCACCACAGGTCGAGCAGGGCATTGGCCGGTCCGGTATCCAACCCGCGCACCGCATCGCCCTCCAGGATGCTGATGTTGGCAATGCCGCCCCAGTTGAGGACCACGGTATCGCCCGCCGCCTTGCCCAGCCACGCCTGGTGAAAGGCTGGCACCAACGGCGCCCCCTGGCCGCCCGCCGCCAGATCGCGTGCACGCAGGTCGGCCACCACGGTGATGCCCGTCAACTCGGCCAACAACGCGGGCTGGTTGAGCTGCAAGGTGTAGCCATGGGGCAAGTCGGCCGACACCGCTTGCGGGTGATGGCGCACCGTTTGACCATGCGCGCCCAGCGCATCGATCGCCGCGGCCTGCAAGCCGGCGTCTGCGAGCACCCGCGTCACCGCTTCGGCATACAAGCGCACCAGGGCAATCGATGCCACCGAGGCCCGATGCAACTCGTTGGCCCCGGCGGCATTCAGCGCCAGCAACTCTTCGCGCAGCTCGCCGGGCATGGCCCGGTGCGCATGGGCCAGGCGCTGCATCGGCGCCTGGGCGTCGAAGCGCATCAGCACGGCATCCACCCCGTCCATGGAGGTGCCGGACATCAGGCCAATGGCGAGAAACGGTGCGTGGGTCATGGTCGGCTACATGAAAAAAGCCGCGAAACGCGGCTTTGAATCGGAACAGGGATGGGCGACGGGCTCACTCACCCATCACACCGCTTTGCAATTGCTTGGCCGCCGCCATTTGGGTGCTCATGTAGGCCGACGCCGTCTTGAACACCTGGCGCAACTCGGGCGCGATGGGCTGGGTGCGGGCGTAGTCGGCCAACACCGCCGGGTCGTGCGGCTCGTTGTTGATGCGGAATTCGAAATGCAGGTGGGGGCCGGTGGCATAGCCGGTCGAGCCCACGGCGCCGATCGTGGTGCCTTGCGTGATCTTTTGACCCTGCGCAACGTCGATCCGGCTCAGGTGGGCATACACCGTGCTCTGGCCTTGGCCATGGTCCACGAACACCACGTTGCCATAGCCGCTCTGCACGCCGGCAAAGGTCACCTGACCATCGCCCACCGTGCGCACCGGCGTGCCGGTGGGCGCCGCGTAATCGACCCCCGAATGCTCGCGCACGTAGCCGAAGATGGGGTGATTGCGGCTGCCGAAGTTGCTCGACACGCGCGTGAACGCCAAGGGCGCCACGGTGTAGCTGCGCTTGAGGCTCTTGCCGTCAGGGGTGTAGTAGCCGCCGTTGCCCGGGGTCTGCTCGAACCACATGGCCTGGTTGCGCTTGCCCCGGTTGATGAACTCGGCCGACAGCACACGCCCTGCACGCAGCGCCTCGCCATCGGCCTCCATCACCTCGTACACCAGCGTGAACCGATCACCGCGGCGCACCGACCGGTGGAAATCGACCAGACCGGAAAAGATCTCGGTCAGCTGGTCGGTCACCGAATCGGGAATGCGCGCCTCGTCCATCGCCGTGAACAGCTTGGAATCGACCTGGCCGCTCACCACCCGTGTGGCAGCAGTCAGCGGCGCCGACTCGACGCGCGACAGCAGGCCCTGGTCGTCGCGCTCGACCACCAGCCGCGAAAACTTCACGGCCTCGTCTCCATCGATCCAACGGGTGGTCAGCGACACCAGGCGCTGGCGCTCGTCAACCTGCGCCGACACCGTGCGCCCCGACGTGCCCAGCAACGCCTCGCGCACCGATTTGTTCTGGCGGATGAAGGCTGCGGCTTCGGCATCGACCACCCCCAGGCGGCTCAGCAACGAGTCGGCGGTGTCGTTCTGGCGCGAGGTGTCCTGACGGCTCAACTGGAAGCTGTAGCCCTCCAGCGCCTTGACCTGTTCGGCCAGGCCTTGCGTCTGCACCGAATGCGTGATCTCACGAACTTTTACATTGCTGTCGGTGGCGCTGCCATTGGCCACGGCGAAGGCCCCACCACCGCCCAACAGGAACACCGCTGCCAAAGCGGCCGTCACGCGCTGAGGGTGACGCTGGAGGGAATCGGCCATCGCCAACGATGCGTTGATGAATGTTTGTTTCACGAGAACCTGTCTTGCCCGCCAGGGATGTCGGGGTGATGGCCCATACCATCGATCGGCACCGGGCAGAAGCCCGATCCGCCCCGGAAACGGCGCGCAAGTGTGAAAATTGCATGAAGTTTGGCCGCATAAAATGCTTTGAGCTGCGACCAGCGATAGCTTCAGTATATCGACGTAGGTAGATGCCTACAATAAATTATCCCTATGAATGCCCCTGCTGTTACACGCCATCCGGTCACCGATCGGGTCCGCGAAGCGTTGGCCATCACCTTGCGTGGCGCCGACGAATTGATCCCCGAATCCGACTGGCTGCAGAAGCTGGCCCGGGCGGAAGCCACGGGTGAGCCGCTGCGGATCAAGCTCGGGCTGGACCCCACCGCGCCCGACATCCACATCGGCCACACGGTGGTGCTCAATAAATTGCGCCAATTGCAGAACCTGGGGCACACGGTCATCTTCCTGATCGGCGACTTCACCAGCCTGATCGGCGACCCCTCGGGCCGCAACAGCACGCGCCCCCCGCTGTCGGCCGAGCAGATCCGCGTCAACGCCGAGACCTACCGCGAGCAGGCCTACAAGATCCTCGACCCCGAGCGCACCGAGCTGCGCTACAACTCCGAGTGGTGCGACCAACTGGGCGCGCGCGGCATGATCCAGCTCGCCGCCAAGTACACGGTGGCCCGCATGATGGAGCGCAACGACTTCCACCAGCGCTTCACCGAGGGCAGCTCCATCAGCCTGCACGAGTTCCTCTACCCGCTGATGCAGGGCTATGACTCCGTCGCCCTGAAGTCGGACCTGGAACTGGGCGGCACCGACCAGAAGTTCAACCTGCTCATGGGCCGCCACCTGCAGCAGGAGCACGGGCAGGAGCCACAGTGCGTGCTGACCATGCCGCTGCTGGTGGGGCTGGACGGCGAGCACAAGATGTCCAAGTCCAAGCACAACTACATCGGCATCACCGAGGACGCGAACACCATGTTCGCCAAGACCTTGTCGATCTCGGACGACCTGATGTGGGACTGGTACACGCTGCTGTCGTTCAAGTCCCTGGCCGAAATCGACGCCCTGAAGGCCGAGGTGACGGGCGGACGCAACCCCAAGGACGCCAAGGTCATGCTGGCCAAGGAGATCACGGCGCGATTCCATTCGGCCGCGGCGGCCGACGCGGCCGAGCAGGACTTCGCATTGCGCAGCAAGGGCGGCATCCCCGACGAGATTCCGGAGCTGACGCTGACCGGTGCACCGGTGGGCATCGGCGCACTCATCAAGCAAGCCAACCTGGCCGCCTCCACCGGTGAAGCCAACCGCCTCATCGACGGCGGTGGCGTGCGCATCGACGGCCAGGTCGTCAGCGATCGCGGCCTCAAGCTGGATGTGGGGACGTATGTGCTGCAGGTGGGCAAGCGCAAGTTCGCGCGCGTGACCCTGAGCTGAGTCGCGCACGGCCAAGGCCCAGGCCTGGCGGACGCGGCGCACCGGGGGTCTGGCGATCAACGCGGTCAGCCGTGGCCTCAGACATGGCGTCCAACCGCTGCGCCAGCCGGGCTGCGAACCGCCCAGTGCCCCGCACAGAGCATCGAAGCCTGGCAGATCACCCCATGAAGCAGTATGGCCGGGTTGTCGTTCAAATTTGAACGACAACCCGGCCATACTGCCTTTCAACACACCAACGCGCGTCAGTTGCTGGGCTGGGTGTGCTGCGGCGCCAGGGCCTTGCACTCGGCCGAGCTCCAGTCGTTCTTGCAATGCGCCCAGCCGCAGGCGTTGCGGCGGAAGGGGTTGTTACCCGCCTCGGTCAGGCACTTGCCCAGCGGCGTGTTCGAGCGGCCGCCCTGGTCGCCGATGACGTTGCCGCCACTGGCCGGACAGGCCCCCTGGCCCCAGCGCCCCTGGCAGTGCTGGCGCATGCAACGGTCGCGTGCCACGGGGTTCATGCCCACGTGGTCCATGCAGCTCTTGAGGCTGGCGTTGGGGTCCGCCGAGGGATCGGCGCTCGAGCGGTAGGGCTGGTCCTTGGTCGACCGCGGCGCGGCTTTCGCCGCAGGCGCCGGGCTGCGCTGGCCCTGCTGCTGGCTTTGTTCAGCGCGGTGCTTGCGAACGGCTTCGATGGCCTCGCGCGAATTCTGGGCCTGCGCATCCACGCCGGCCGTCAGCGTCGTCACGGCCACCGCCAGCACGGCCAGGCCATGGCCCATGCGCCGCAGCAGGGTTTGCCATTGGGGTCTCATGCATACTCCTCGGTTGTTCATCCATGGGCACTGTAGCCAAGAATGATTGCCTTGATCCAGCGCGTGTTGCAAGCCAATGTGACAGTGGGCGGCCGCACCACCGGCGCCATCGGCCGCGGCCTGCTGGTCCTGCTGTGCGCCGAACGCGGGGACGACACCGCCACCGGCGAGCGCCTGCTGGCCAAGCTGCTCAAGCTGCGCGTGTTCGCCGACCCCGCCGGCAAGATGAACCTCAGCGTGCAGGACGTGCAGGGCGGCCTGCTGATCGTGAGCCAGTTCACGCTGGCGGCAGACGTGTGGAGCGGCAACCGCCCCAGCTTTGGCGCCGCCGCCCCACCCGAGCTGGGACGTGCGCTGTACGAGCACGTGGTGGCGCGCGCCCGCGCGCTGCACCCCACCGTGGCCACGGGGGAATTCGGCGCCGACATGCAGGTGCAGCTCGTCAACGACGGCCCGGTGACGATCCCGATGCGGGTGGCGCCCGTGAGCCTCGCTGGCTGACCGCTTCGGCTGGCTTCCGTTGCGGCGTCCTCGGGAAATGCTGGGCCAGGGCGCGTGGGCGGTGCAATTCGTTGTTGCCCCTTGACGCCCTTGTGCCGCGGCGGCATCCCTCGGATGCAACCTGCAGGCTCGAGCCGTGCAGGGACGCCTCATGCTGTGGAGTAGTCCCTCACTCCCGTTTTTCAATCAATGATGACAAGGCCATACTGCTTTTCAGTTGTGAGGGGTTGGGCACTGTCCCTCGGCGAACACCCCTCATCCAGCCCGACATGCGCGTCTCGGCGCGCCGTTGCATCGCCGATCTGGGCGAGACGCGCGAGCCGCTGGCGCTGGCGCTGCTCGCATCCCGGGCACGTGGCGCGGCCCGCCTCGCGCGGCCCTTCACCACGCCGGATCGCCTGTGCGGCAACCCCGATTCCATGGGCCAGGCCCGCGCATGACCTGGCGCCAGCCCGCCGCCTTTGACGCGCGGGCGATTGGCCGCGCCCCGCGACGGTGCAAAAATGCCCAGTTCCGCCCGTCCGGGCAAGCTATCCCACACGCGCATGGACTTCGCACTCAACGAACAGCAGCAGCAAATCGTCGACGCCATCGAAAAGGTGTGCACGCCGTTTGATGCCGACTACTGGCTGGCCCGCGACAACGACGGCGAATTCCCCGAGGCCTTCTACAACGCCCTGGCCCAGTCGGGCTGGCTGGGCATCGCCATGCCCGAAGAGTTCGGCGGGGCCGGCCTGGGCATCACCGAGGCGGCGCTGATGATGCACACCATCGCCGGCACCGGCGCGGGCCTGTCGGGCGCGTCGGCCGTGCACATGAACATCTTCGGCCTGCACCCGGTCGTGGTCTACGGCACGCAGGCGCAGAAGGCGCGCATGCTGCCGCCGCTGATCGCCGGCAAGGACAAGGCCTGCTTCGGCGTGACCGAGCCCAACACTGGACTCAACACCCTCAAGCTCAAGACCCGCGCCGTGCGCGACGGCGACCACTACGTGGTGCACGGCCAGAAGGTGTTCATCTCGACCGCGCAGGAGGCCAACAAAATCCTGCTGCTGGCCCGCACCAAGCCGGTGGAAGACTGCAAGGGCACCGAAGGCCTGAGCCTGTTCTACACCGACCTCGACCGCAGCACGGTCGAAGTGCGCGAGATCCCCAAGATGGGCCGCAAGTGCGTGGACACCAACCAGGTCTTCATCGACGGCCTACGCGTGCCCGTCGAAGACCGCATCGGCGAAGAGCACAAGGGCTTCGAATACATCCTGCACGGCATGAACCCCGAGCGCATCCTCATCGCGTCCGAGGCCATCGGCCTGGGCCGCGCGGCCCTCAAGCGCGCCGCGCACTACGCGGGCGAGCGCATCGTGTTCGACCGCCCGATCGGCAAGAACCAGGGCATCCAGCACCCGCTGGCCGAGCGCTGGATCGAGCTGGAAGCCGCCTTCCTGCTGGCCATGAAAGCCGCCTGGCTGTACGACCAGCACAAACCCTGCGGGGCCGAGGCCAACGCCGCCAAGTTCTTTGGCGCCGAAGCCGGCTACCGCGCCTGCGAAACCGCCATCTTCACGCATGGCGGCATGGGCTACGCCAAGGAATTCCACGTCGAGCGCTACATGCGCGAGAGCTGGATCCCCCGCCTGGCCCCCATCAGCCCGCAGCTGATCCTGTGCTTCATCGCCGAAAAGGTGCTGGGGCTGCCGAAGTCGTATTAATGGGGTATTACATGCCTACTCCTATAAATCTGGCGGCAAGCTTTGCATACTGCCAATGATGTGCTGGTGTGACCGTTTGGCTGTGCAGCTGAACCTTTGTCGACGGACCGAGTCGCAGCGGCATGCATGCACCTTTGCGATGGATCTGTGGTGGCCTGGCCTTGGCGGCTGGCTTTGTCCTGCTGTGGCCGCCGATTGATGAATCGGTCAGCAAGGCGCAAGTCACCTGCGTTCAGTTCAACGACGTGGACAAGGCCATTGCGCTGTACCGCACGGCGCATGGGCGTCCACCTGCACAACTGACCGACTTGCTGCCTGAGCAATTGCGCGAGCTGCCAGTCGATTCCTGGGGCCGGTCCATGCGCTATCGGGTTTTGAGTGAGAACGGCTGGTCGCTGCACTCAGCCGGGCCCAATGGGCAAGACGAGGGCGGCGGGGGAGACGACCTGCGCTGGGACCCTGTGGCAGAGGTCTGCCAGGTGAAGGAGTGATGCATGCGCAAGCTGTGGCTGGGATTGATTGCGCTGCTCGGCGCTGCGGTGTTGTTTTTCTCTGCGTTCTTGCATGCGTTTGACGACAGCCACGACAACACCACTTGCTTTCTCCTTACGGAAGAGATGCGGGCGATCGAGGCATTTCGCCTTCGCCACCAACGGCTGCCCGTGGGGCTGGCCGAGTTGCCCGGCGATGGCCAGGACCCTGGGTTTACCGTGTGACGGGTGCGGCGAGTTACGAGCCGCGCAGCATGGGCGGCAATGGCGTGGATGAGGCGGGCCATGGTGATGACGTCTGGCGCGAGGCCAATCATCACCGCCCGGGCATCGGCTTGTGCTTTGATCAATGGGCGTCGCGCCTGCTGGGGTAAAGCTGAGCGGTGTGTGGCAGCAAGCCACAATCCCCCCATGCAAACCTACCTCGTTGGCGGTGCCGTGCGCGACCGCTTGCTCGGCCTGCCCACGCAAGACCACGACTGGGTGGTGGTGGGCGGCACACCCCAGGCCATGCTCGATGCCGGCTACACCGCCGTGGGCAAGGACTTCCCCGTCTTTTTACACCCGCAGACCCACGAGGAGTACGCGCTGGCCCGCACTGAGCGCAAGACGGGACAAGGCTATACCGGCTTCGCCGTGCACGCCGCGCCCGACGTGACGCTGGAAGACGACCTGGCCCGGCGCGACCTCACCATCAACGCCATCGCCGCCGAGCTGCCCTGGCTGGACGAAGGCGCGCCGGCCGGCAGCGCGCGGCTGATCGACCCCTACGGCGGCCAGCGCGACCTGGCCGCCAAGGTGCTGCGCCATGTGACCGACGCTTTCCGCGAAGACCCGGTGCGCATCCTGCGCGTGGCGCGCTTTGCGGCGCGCTATGCCGACTTCAGCGTGGCGCCCGACACCCTGGCGCTGATGCGCGAGATGGTGGCGGCCGGCGAAGTCGACCACCTGGTGCCTGAGCGCGTGTGGCAAGAGCTGGCGCGCGGGCTGATGGAGGCCAGGCCCTCGCGCATGTTCGCCGTGCTGCGCGACTGCGGCGCGCTTCAGGTCTTGATGCCCGAGCTGGACCGCCTGTGGGGCGTGCCGCAGCCGCCCGCGCACCACCCCGAGGTGGACACCGGCGTGCACGTGATGATGGTGATCGACCAGGCCGCTGCCCTGCAGGCGCCGCTGACCGTGCGTTTTGCGGGCTTGATGCACGACCTGGGCAAGAGCACCACGGACCCCGCCCTGCTGCCCAAGCACCACCTGCACGAGCTGCGCAGCGTGGACCTGCTGCTGCCGCTGTGTGAGCGCCTGAAGGTGCCCGTGGCCTGCCGCGACCTGGCCGAGCTGGTGGCGCGCGAACACACCAGCGTGCACCGCAGCCTGGAGGCCAAGCCCGCCAGCATCGTGCGCCTGCTCGAGCGCAGCGACGCCATCCGCAAGCCGGCGCGTTTTCGCGATGCGCTGTGGGCCTGCGAGTGCGATGCGCGCGGCCGCCTGGGCCTGGCCGACCGGGCCTACCCGCAGCGGGCCTACCTGAATGCCCTGCTGGACGCCCTGCTGGCCCTGGACACCGCGCCCATCGCCCGGGCCGCGCTGGCCAAGGGACTGCGCGGGCCGCAGATCGGCGAGCAGATCCACAGCGCCCGGGTCGACGCCGTGCGCGCGGCCATGCCGGGCGCAGCGCCCGCGTAGCGCACCTGGGCCGCGTCAAGGGCCGTGCCGTCCAGCCCCGGCGCCGCCAGCCTTGCCCGTCCACCAAGCGTTGGCGCTGGGATGGCGCGAGAAGCGAGAAGCGAGAAGCGAGAAGCGAGAAGCGAGAAGCGAGAAGCGAGAAGCGAGAAGCGAGAAGCGAGACATGATCCGCTTCATGGCGTCATGATTTCAAGCAGTATGCCGCCACATTCGTTTTTTAGAAAACGAGAACAGCCGCATACCGCACATCACCCCATCAAACCGCCTGGCAGACGGCGCCAGCCTCTGCAAGGGGCACGCCGCCGCCGGCCGGCGCTGCGCTGGCATCGGGCAGGCGGGCGCTCCAGGCTTGCAGGGCCAGGCCCAGCACCGTCAGCCCGGCGGCCACCCAGGTGACCGACAGCAGGCCCAGGCCGTGCGCGATGGCCCAGCCGCCGGCCCAGGCGCCCAGGGCGTTGCCCAGGTTGAAGGCGGCGATGTTGAGGCTGGACGCGAGGTTAGCGCCCGCCGTGCCAGCCTGCGCCAGCACGCGCATCTGCATGGGCGCCACGGTGGCAAAGGCGGCCACGCCCAGCACCAGCACATAGACCATGGCCACGGCCGTCTGCCCAAAAGCCCAGTGACCGACGACGAGCACGGCCAGCAGCGCCAGCAGGCTCTGGCGCAGCGCCCGCATCACGCCCCGGTCCGCCAGCTTGCCGCCCCACAGGTTGCCCAGCGCCAGGCCGGCGCCGAACAGCAGCAGCGTTGCGGCGACGGCGTTGTTGCCCATGCCGGTGAGCTGCGTCAGCACGGGCTCGATGTAGGTGTAGAGCGCGAACACGCCGGCAAAGCCGAACACCGTGATGCCCAGCGCCAGCCACACCTGCAGGCGACGCAGCCCGGCCAATTCCTGGCGCAGCGGCGCGGGCTGGGGCCGTTCGCGGTCGGCCGGCACGAACACCGCCAGGATGGCCAGGGCCACCACGCCCACCCCGGCCACGGCGGCAAACGCCATGCGCCAGCCCCAGTGCTGGCCGATCCACGCGCCCACGGGCACGCCCAGCAGCGTGGCCAGCGTCAGGCCCGAAAACATCAGCGCGATGGCCGAGGCCCGCTTGTCGGGCGCCACCAGCCCGGTGGCCACCACCGCGCCCACGCCGAAAAAGGTGCCGTGCGTGAACGAGGTGAGCACGCGGGCGGCCAGCAGCCAGCCGTAGCTGCTGGCCAAGAAGGCCGCCACATTGCCCAGGATGAAGATGCCCATGAGGGCCATGAGCAGCTGCTTGCGCGGCCAGCGCCGCGTGCCCAGGGTGAGCACCGGCGCGCCCACGGCCACGCCCAGGGCGTAGCCCGAAATCAGCGTGCCCGCGGTGGGGATGGAGATGTGCAAGTCCTGGCTGACCTGGGTCAGCAGGCCCATGATGATGAATTCGGTGGTGCCGATGCCAAAGGCACCAGCCGCCAGCGCCAACAGCGACAATGGCATGTGAAGTTTCCTGGTTGGATGCGATGCGGCCGGAGCCCGTTGGCCCGGCCGGATGCCCACGTGGGCAGGGGGCAGAGGATGCGCCCGGCGCCGGCTCTTGAGTAGATGGACACCGGGCACTACATTTGTGCCCCATGGGCACAAATGAACCCGCCGCGTCCGGTCACACCACCGGTCACGTCCCTGATCCCACGCCGCGCCAGGTGCCCAGCCGCCCGTTGGGTCCGCATCGCCCGCGCGCGCTGCCCGGTGCAGGCGACGAACTGCGCGTGAACCGCGCGGCCGAGCTCAGTGTCTTCGTGCGCGTGGCCGAGCTGGGCAGTTTTTCAGCCGCGGCGCAGGGTTTCGAGATGACGCCCTCGGCCGTCAGCAAAATCGTCGCCCGGCTGGAGCAGCGCCTGGGCGTGCGCCTGCTGCAGCGCTCCACACGCCAGCTGCAGCTCACCCCCGAGGGCCGCGAGCTGCTGGCCGGCGCCAAGCGCGTGCTGGGCGAGCTAAACGACCTGGAACACGCGCTGGGCGCCCAGGCCCAGCCGCAGGGGCTGGTGCGCCTGAACACCAGCTCGTCGACCGGCCAGCGTCTGGTGGTGCCCCTGATGCCACGCCTGATGGCCGAGTTTCCGCGGCTGCGGTTCGACCTCAGCTTCACCGACCACGTGGTCGACCTGATCGAGGCCCAGGCAGACATCGCCATCCGCTGGGGCCGGCTGCCCGCGTCCGACCTGGTGGCGCGGCGCCTGGGCCAGACCCAGCAGGTCCTCGTCGCCTCGCCGGCCTACCTGGCCGCGCACGGCGTGCCGCGCCAGCCGTCCGACCTGGCGGCGCACGTGCGCATCGGCTGGAACTACCCGCGCGCCATGCCGCACTGGCCGCTGCGCGTGGCGGCCAAGCGCCTGACCCTGCCCATTGGCGAACAGCTGCGCGTGAACGACGGCGAGGTCATGCGCCACCTGGCGCTGGCAGGCGCCGGCGTGGCGCGCCTGTCGCTGTACCACGCCTGGGATGACCTGCGGCATGGCCGCTTGCGCGTGCTGCTGCAGCACGCCAACCCCGGCGACCTGGAGCCCATCCACGCCGTTTACCCCGGCCGGCCCGACCAGCTGCCGCCCCGCACGCGCGCCGTGCTCGATTTTCTGCAGGCCCACGTGGACCTGCGCCATGCCGAAACCGTGCCGCCAGACTGGTGCGAATCCTGACGCGCGGCAAATCGATCCCTCAGTCAGTATCGGCCTGTTCCCGTTGTTCATGAAACGGCGATGAGGCCATACTCATGAACCGCCTCGCCTGGCCAGGCCGCCCAGGGCCGGCGTTCGCCACAGCAGCAGCGCGCACACCAGGATGGGCGCCGCCAGCAGCGCGTAGCCCAGCCGAAAGTGGCCCACCTGCGCCCCCAGCCAGCCAAAGGCCGTGGGCCCGAAGACGTTGCCCATGAAGGTGATGGCCAGCGTGCCGCCCGTGGCCATGCTGGCCAGACCCGTCGGCGCCTGGCGCGCCACCTCGGACAGGTAGACGCCGTTCCAGCCCACGGCGCTGGCGCCAAACGCCACCAGCAGCACCCCGATGGCCCACAGCGGCCAGCTCATCTGCAGGTTGGCCGTCGCCAGCGCGCAAGCGGCCATCAGCAGCGCCAGGCCGATCAGGGTCCAGCGCGGCCCCAGCCAGCGGTCGGCCACATAGCCCCAGGCCACGCGGCCGAGCACGCCGCCCGTCTGCGCCCACGACAGCCACAGGCCGGCCAGCACCAGCCCCACGCCCAGGTCGTGCGTGAGGAAGGTCGACAGGTAGGCCGTGAGGGCCAGCTGCGTGGCCGAAAACACGAACGAGCACGCGGCCAGCCGCGCCAGCGTGGGCTCGCCCAGCACCAGGCGCACCGGCTCGCTCAAAGCCGCGCCCCCCAGGCGCGCGTGCGGCTGGCGGTCTGCATCGAGCGCGGCGCGCAGCGGCTGCGCCACGCCCGCCAACACCACGGACACCGCCGCCACCGCCAGCAGGGCACCGGACCAGCCCAGCCAGAGCGACAGTCCCGGCACGCTGGCGCCCGCCAACAGACCGCCCAGCGGCACCCCCGTCTGCTTGAGCGAAAACACCAGCGCCATGCGGTGCGGCGGCGTGCTTTGCGCCAGCAGGTGTGAGCTGGCCGGCGTGATCGGCCCATAACCCATGCCCACCGCCAGCGCCCCCAGCGCCATCACCCCCACGTGGGGCACGGCGCTCAGCGCCAGCCCCGCCGCGCATGCCAGCAAGCCCAGCTGACTGGCGCGGATGGCGCCAAAGCGCTTGACCAGCGCCCCCGACCCCAGGCTGGACAGCATGGCCGCCACGTAGGCCAGGGCCACGTAGCCGCCCACCCAGCTGACGGCGACGCCCAGCTGCGGCGCCACCTCGCTCGCGATGACCGGCAGGCTGAGCAGCGCCATGGCCACCATGGACTGGATGGCCAGCGTGATGGTCAGGGTTCCCCACACGCCGGTGGGCGGGTGCGGCGGCTGGGTTTGGGGCAACGACATGGCCGCATCATCGTCGAGGCGATGGCCACGGGGCAGCCGGAGGCTGGTGGGCCTGTCGCGGGCGCGCAGCGCCTTGCCGGGCTTAAGTCACGCCAGGCGGGCATGAGGCGACGACGGGCGGTCAAAACCGATGGACACATTCGGCACGCTCTGGCACAAACGCGGCATTTGGTAACAAATGATGGGAAATCAACGCATGATCCGCCGCAATCGCCCCGCATCGCGCGCTCGCTGGACCCTGGTCATGGCCCTGACGGCCAGTGCGCAACTGGCACATGCCGCCTGCGTGGACAACGCCGATCGGGCGCAGGCCCCGATCGCTGGCGACACGTGCCTGGCCAACGGTTCCAGCTATCTGGGCTCGGGCAACGCCAACAACACCTTGCTGGCCAGCGGGGCAGGCAGCACGCTGACCGTGGCCAACACCGTCACGGTCAACCCCGGCAACGTCAGCTCATCCGGTGGCCAAGGCGTGGTCTCGGCCTTCAGCGGCGGGCATGTGATCGCGCAAGGCGGCGTCACGGTCATCCAGCGCGGAGGCGCCAACTCGTACGGCATCTCGGCCGGGGGGCAATCGGCAACCGGGGGCACGGTCGACATCGCCGGCCCCCTTTCGGTGACCATGTCGGCTGCGGGGCAATTCAGACGTGCCGTCATGGCCAATGGCGCCACGGGGCTGGTGACCATCGGCGGCCACACCACCATCCGCCACACCGGCGGCAGCGGGCACCGGGGCTTGAGCGCCGAAGGCGGCGGCACCATCCACTACACCAGCGCCGACATCGACTTCACCGCGCGCCCCGCGGCTCCCCCAGACCCGGCCATTCCCGGTGACACCGGCAGCAACGGCATCCGCGTGCTGACCGACAGCGCCCGCCTGCATGGCACCGGCAACACCGACATCCGGGTGGAGGGCACCAACTCCATCGGCCTGCTGACCAATGCCAATGCCGAATCCACCATCGACGGCTGGCTGCGCATCAACGTCGGCCCCAATGGCGCATCGGCCGCCAACATCCAAGGCAATGCCACCGTCAGCATCGGCCCCAATTCGGCGCTGAACCACCCCACGGGCAGCGCCGTCGTCATCAGCAGCGCCCATGCCACGCCGCTGGTGGCTGGCCCCGGCTTGACCATGGCGGCTGTCACCGGCTTCACCTACACCGGCGCCATCGCCCCCGAAACCACGCTGACCAACGCCACCGTCACCGCCACCACCCTGTGGCACGCCACATCCGGTGCGGAGGCCGACTTCACCGCCCATGGCGGCGGCTACACCGGCACCAGCACGCAAGACGGCACCAGTACCCTGACCGTGACCCTGGCGGACGCGGCCGTGTGGCATCTCAACGCCGACGCCACGCTCACCACGCTGAACCTGGAAAGCAATGGCACGCTGGAAGCCGCCAGCGCCTCGCGCACTGTGACGGGTGACGTGAAGAACATCTCGGGCCTGGTCGATCTGAGCGGCACCACCCCGCAAACCGGCGACACCTTCACTGTGGGTGGCAACCACACCGGTGGCGGCGGCACCGTGCGCCTGGACACCGCGCTGGGCGACTCCGCCTCGCCCACCGACGTGCTGCACATCACCGGCGACAACGTCAACGGCGGCAACACCCAGCTCGACGTGCGCAACCTGGGCGGCGCCGGCGCAGCCACCACAGGCGACGGCATCCTGGTTGTGCAGGTGGATGGCGACTCATCCGGCACCTTCACGCTGGCCAACAGCCCGCTGGATGTGGGCGGTTTCCGCTACAGCCTGGTGCAGGTCGGCAGCCACTGGTACCTGCAATCGCAACGGGCCCCGGTCGCCACCGCCAAGCCCGTGCCCACCCTGGATGCGTGGGCCTTGGCCGCGCTGGCCGGCCTGCTGGGCGGTGTCGGCTGGCGTCGCCGCCGCACGCGCTGAGGCCAGCCCCCGGGCATGCCGATGGGGCACGCCGGGTGGTTGGTGGCTGCGGGCCGTTGACCTGACCTCCTTTCCCTTCCGACAACCGCAACCGCCCTGCACCCCAAGCCCACCGTCGTGGCCCGGGGTGGCAGGGCCGCTTTTCGACATGCGCGCCTCGTTCACCCTGCACCGCTTCGTCTCCTTCGCTCCCCGACGCCCCGCCCTTCACGCCACCTGGATGCTGGCGCTGGCCGTGCTCGCTGCGCCCCTGGCCGCACAGGCCCAGGACCGTGTGCTGTTCATCAGCTCGGATGAATCGGCCAACGCCGGCTGGAACGGCTACCTCACCAACGCCCGCAACGCCTTCGAGGCGGTGGCCCCGGCAGGCACCTTCGTCAACCGCACCGGCGCCTTGTCGGGCACGGCGTCGCTCACCGGCGACATCGCCGACGCTCGGATGCTGATCCTCGCCACCGTGTGCAGCGCCACCCAGGCCAACCGCTGGGCCGAAGTCGAAGAGGCGCTGAAAACCCGGCCCGACCTGATGGTGATCAGCTTCGTCGATGGCTCGACCGCCCCGGGCTGCCCCGCCAATCTGGCCCGGTTCACCACCGCCATCAACGCCATCCGGCCGGCGGCCTGGAGCCCCATCACCGCCACGCCCACCAGTGGCGACATCACCGCGCCGCTGAACCAGCAATCGCTGTATGCGGCCACCTTCCAGGCGGTGCTGCCGTCCATCCGGGGGCAGTTCTGGGGCCGCATGTCGCCCGTCCCCACCGACTACGCCCTGTACACCTCGGCCGCGGTCGCATCGCCGGCCCCGGCCACCGTCACCAACGCCTATGGCTTGTTCATCCCGCAAGCCGCGTCCAACGGCGGCCACGGCGCCTGCCTGTTCTTCGTGGCCGACGCCACCCAGTTCAACCTCAACCAGCCCGCCCAGTCGACGGCCATTGCCCGCGCCTTCTACGCCGCGGCCACCGACCCCAGCGGCGCCTGCCAGCAACCCGTGGCCAACGTGCCCGACCTCACGCCCAGCCTGGCGGGCGCCACCGCCTTGAACATCGGCGCCACGCACAGCGTGCGGCTCACGGTGTCCAACGCCGACCAGGCCGCCAGCGCGGATGGGCTGGTCACCGTCACGCTGCCGGCCGGCCTGGCACTGGTGAACGCGCCCGCCGGCTGCACGCCGTCTGCCACGCCACCCGAGGGCTTCAGCTGCCCGCTGTCCGCGCTGGCGGCCAGTGGCACCCTGGCGCTCGACTTCGACGTTCGCGCCACGGCCGTGCTGGCCAACGCGGCCATCTCGGCCGAGGTGAGCGGCGTCACCGGCGAAGTGAACACGGGCAACAACAGCGCCACCCTGCTCGTGTCCGCATCCGGCGCGCCCGACCTGACCAGCACGCTGACGGGCCCGGCCCAGCTGAACGTCGGCGCAACCGGCAGCTACCAGGTGGCGGTGCGCAACCAGGGCAACCTGGGCAGCACCGATGGCGTGCTGACCCTCGTCCTGCCCACGGGCTTGGCGCTGGATGCGGCCACCCTGCCCGCGGGCTGCACCGCGGTGGCCACAGGCTTCACCTGCCCGCTGTCCGCCATCGCCGCCGGTGGCAGCGCGGCCGCCCTCAGCTTCAGCGCCCTGGCCACGGCCGCGTTCACCGATCAGCCCATCGAGGTGCAGGTGACCCAGGTGAACGGCGAACAGGTGATCGGCAACAACGGCGCCTCGCTGTTGGTGACGGCCACCTCGGTCCCGGTGGCGCCCACCCCGGCCGTGCAACCCGTGCCCTCGCTGCAGGCCGGCGCACTCGGTCTGCTGGGGCTGCTGCTGGCCGGCATGCCAGCGTGCGTACGCCGGCAACCCCGTGCCTTGAAGCGGAGCTGACGCAGGCATCACGTCAGCAAGCAGTATCACCTAATTTTCGTTTTAAATGAAACGCAGTTGGACCCATACTCCCGTATTTCAAACCTGCGTCTTCATGGTCAGGCGCGCACGACGTGCGCTTGACCCAGGAGCGCGTGTCCCCGGCCACGACCGAGTTCGGTGCCCCGTGCGCTACCCGGGTTGAGTGGTCTGCTGGTCTGGCGCCGAAAGGCGTCTGACCGCGGCGTCACACCAGGTGCACCAGCCAATTCAGCAGCGCGGACAGGATCAGCGTGCTGGCCAGGGGGATGTCCCAATCGCGGCCCAGCAGGCGAAAGCGAAAGTCGCCGGGCAGCCGCCCCAGGCCCAGTTTGCGCAGCCAGGGCGTCAGGCCGTTGAGGACGACCAGCGCCAGGAACACCACGATGACCCAGCGGATCATGGCGACTCGCCCGCCGTGTGCGCATACCGCGGCGCCAGGGTGTGGGCCGCCGGTCCGCCGTGGCGCACCCCGTCGGGGTAGTACTCGGCCGCCAGCTGCACCTTGCCGGCCACCGCCTCGCCGGCCGTGGCCGCGATGAAGGCCAGCGCCATGTCCATGCCGGCCGACACGCCGGCCGCCGTCCAGGTGTCGCCATCGCGCACCCAGCGGGCCTCGACCACGTTCACGTCGCCCAGATCACGCAAGCGCTGCAACGACGCCCAGTGCGTGGTCGCGCGCTTGCCGCTCAGCAAGCCGGCCGCGTGCAGCACAAAGGCACCCGTGCACACCGACAGCACGGCCTGAGCGCGCGCCGCCTGCTGGCGCACAAAGGCCAGCAGCTCGGGGTTGCCGACCTCGCGGCGCGTGCCCTGGCCGCCGGGCACCAGCAGCACATCCAGCGGCGGGCAGGTCGCGAAGCTGTGCTGCGGCACCACCGACAGGCCTTTGGCGCAGCGCACGGGCGCGCCGGTGGCGCTGACGGTGACGCAGGGCGGGCCGCCCGCCACCTGCTGCCACATCGTCAGCATCTCCCAGGGGCCGACAAAGTCCAGCTCCTCCACGTCGTCAAACAACAGCACGCCTGTGGTCATGAACATCTCCTGGATGGGGCGTCACAGCCGGTGGCTGCGGTCGCCATGCGCAAACCCCAGCGCCGCGAATTCGGGGTGGGACGTGAACGCCAGCACCTTGAACAGCTCGCCCATCTCGTGTTCGGCGATCAGCTTCATCGCCTGGGCGCGCTGGGGCAGCGCGGCGGCCTGCATGCGCTCGGTGAGGCCGCAGTTGATGAGGAAATGCGCCTGCGAGGTGTAGCCCAGCACGGCCATGCCGGCCTGCTGCGCGGCCAGCGCGATGCCGGTGAAGTTGACGTGCGCCGTGATGTCCTTCTCGCCCACGGCGATCAGCGGGTTGTCGTCGACCTGGTGCAGCTGGTGGCAGACCAGCGTGCCCGTGCTGCGCTGCGGGTGGTAGTACTCGGCCTCGGGAAAGCCGTAGTCCAGCAGCAGCGCGCAGCCGCCGGGGCCGCCGGCCGCCTGGTTGCGCGCAAAGGCCTCGGCCAGCGTGGCGATGAAGGCCTCGGCCTGGGGGTGGACCTCGGTGACGTAGTCGTGGTCGCCCTCGACCTCGACCGGGGGGCGCAGCGCGGTGGGCCGGTCGGCCCAGACCAGCGCGCCGTCGTGCAGCACCACGCCACGCTCGTGCCAGGCGCCGTTCACGCGCGCCAGCAGCTGCACGGGCATGGCGTCCAGCAGCTCGTTGCCTAGTACCACGCCCTGCACGTTTTCAGGCAAACGGTCGTGCCAGCATACTTGCTCACCATAGGCCGACAGCCGTTGCTGCTGACGCGCGCGCAGGCTGCCCGACAGGTCGACGATGTGGTAGCGCGCCACGCGCACGCCCTGCTCGGCCAACGCGCCCAGCACCTGCTCGGCCAGCGCGCCGCTGCCGGCGCCGAACTCCCAGACCTCGTCGCTGCCCAGCTCGGCCAGCATCTGCGCCACCTGCACGGCCACGGCCTGGCCGAACAACGGCGACAGCTCGGGCGCCGTGATGAAGTCGCTGCCCGACTGCGGCAGGGCGCCGAATTTGGTGCGCCCCCCGCTGTAGTAGCCCAGGCCGGGCGCGTACAGCGCCTGCGCCATGAAGCGGTCAAACGGGATGAAGCCCTGCTCGGCCTCGGGCTGCAGGCGCGCCAGCCACTCGGCCGACAAGGGCGACACCAGGCCCTGGGGAGAGGCCGGCTCAGGCACCGCGGAGGGGCTGGCTAGAATGGATTTGCGAGTCACGGCGGCATTGTCGCCCAGGCCGCCGCCGCATCGGTCCGCCCGTCCGGAGCGAATTGCAGGGGCGTCTGGAGCGCCGCCCCGCGATCCGACCCAGGCCGCGCCACCGCCCGGGCCAGACCCCGCCCGCCTTCGACCCATTCACCATGCCCATTCCGCTCGTTCACCACCGCCGCACCGGCCCGAAAGGCTGGGCATGACGCCCTGGGTGCTGGTCACCGGGGGCGCCAAGCGCCTGGGCCGGGCCGTGTGCGAGGCCTTTGCCGCGGCGGGGTGGAACGTCTGCGTGCACCACCTGCGCTCGGGCGAGGCCGCACAGGCCCTGTGCACCGAACTGCGCGCCCGCGGCGTGCGGGCCGACACCGTGCAGGGCGACCTCTGCGACGCCCGCGCCGTGGCGCGCTGGTTCGCCCAGGCCTGCGCGACCATGGGCCGCGCCCCGCAGGCCGTGGTCTGCAACGCCTCGCTGTTCGAGCCCGACACGGGGCGCGACCTGGCGCCGGACCTGCTGGCCGAGCAGCTGCAGGTCAACCTGATCGCCCCCATGCAGCTGGGGAGTTTGCTCTGGCACGCGATTGATGCGCAACGGCAACCGGGTGATGCTGTCCATGACCCGCAACACGAGGCGACCGCCCGCCCCAGCGTCATCCACGTGCTGGACCAGAAGGTGTTCAACCTCAACCCCGACTACTTTTCGTACACGCTGACCAAGCTGGCGCTGGAGCGCGCCGTGGTGCTGCAGGCCCAGGCGCTGGCGCCCCAGGTGCGCGTGAACGCGGTGGCCCCGGGCCTGATGTACCTGAGCGGGCCGCAAAGCGAGGACAATTTCGCCCGCGCCAGCCGCGTGAACGCGCTGCAACAGCCCATCGACCCGGCCGACGTGGCGCGCGCGGCCGTCTACCTGGCGACGGCCGCCGCCTGCACCGGCACCACCGTGCGCGTGGACAACGGCCAGCACCTGGTGCCGCTGGGGCGTGACGTGATGTTCGCCGTGGACCACCTGCAGGCCGGCGTGCTGCCCGGCTCGGCATGACCGCGCGGGCCGCCCCCGACCGGCGCACGTGCCGACCACCGGCCTCTTTTTCACCGCCTTCGCCATGAACCCTGTCCTGTCCTTTGCCGAAACCGAACTGGCCCTGCTGCGCCAATGCCGGCGCCTGTTCCTGAACCGCCTGGAGCTGCCGGCGCGCATCGGCGTGCACGCGTTCGAGCGCAACGCGCCCCAGCGCCTGTGGCTGGACGTCAGCCTCTGGGTGCCGCTGGCCCAATCGACGCCGCGGGGGGACGAACTGGCCGAAGTCGTGGACTACGACTTCGTGCGCGCCGAAGCCCAAGCGTTGCTGTCACGCGGCCACCTGCAGCTGCAGGAAACCCTGGTCGATGCCCTGGCCGAGCGCCTGCTGGCCCATCCCGCCGTGGTGGCCGTGCGCGTGGCCAGCAGCAAGCCCGACGTCTACCCCGACACCGCGGCCGTGGGCGTGGAGGTTTTCCGCCTTCGCGCCACAGGCCTCACCCCCTCTGCCCCTTCTTCTGCCCCCGCATGACCCCCGCATCCCCTTCCGACGCCCTCGCCCACCGCACCGGCGGCCAGGTGCTCAGCCTGACCGGCCTGCGCTTCCAGGCCAGCCTGGGCATCCTGGCCCACGAGAAAAAAGCGCCGCAGCCGATTCAGGTGGACGCCGAACTGAGCCTGGGCGAACAGCCGCTGGTCCCGCAGGACGACGACATCAAGCACGTGCTGGACTACCGCAAGGTGCGGCAGATCATCATCGACGAGTGCACGGCCGAACACGTGAACCTGCTGGAAAGCCTGATCGGCAAGCTGTGCGCGCGGCTGATGCAGCTGCCCGGCGTGCACGGCGTGCGCGTGAAGATCGTCAAGCTGGAGATCTTCGACGACTGCGAGGTCGCCATCCGCATGGAAGCCGGCAGGTGGTGAGGGCGGTGGGCCCATCGCGGTCGGCGCAGGCCAGCAGGCCTGCGGACCCGCCGCGTGGCCGGCCTTGCTTCGATGTGGATGGCGCTTGAGACCTTGAGTATGGGGTGATTGCCGTTTTCATCTAAACGACCATGGAACCATACTCCAGCATTTCCGACTCTGCGGTCTTCATCATGCCCCAGCATCCCGCTGCGGGCGATGCCCGGCCCGGCCCCTGGCGCTGCAGGGCTGACAACCCGGCACGCCCGCGGCCGGCCCTGTTCATGAGCACCCCCCGCACCCCGCCCGCGTGAGCGGCCCCGCGCAGACCGCATGACCCCGACCTCGCCCATCGCCCGACGCCAACGCCTGCTGCTCGCGCTGTGCGGCCTGAGCGCGGTGGCGGGTGGCGTGCTCGGCGCCCACACGCCCCTGCTGGCCGCCGCCTGGGCGTTTCAGGCCCTGGTGGGCTGGTGGGCAGGGGTGCTGGCCCTGCAGATGGCCCTGGCCCAGCAAGGCAACCGCCGCGCGTGGCGGCAGCACCTTCAGCGCCGGGATGGCACCGGCCCCCGAATCGCCCACACCGCTCAACCCCAAGCTGCAGAAGCCACGGCAGCCACGCCTGCCTCCCATGCAGGCTCGGCGCCCGGCGCAGCGCCAGGTGCCGCACAGGGTGGGTCCGCCTCCCGCATGGCGCCGGCCAGCGCGCCCTCGCCCTCCGGCACGGCCTTGGGTGCCCCGGACCCTCACGACCGCCAGGACCCGCTGCATCCGGCCACACGCCTGGTCGCCGTGCGCGCCTGGCTCTGGAGCTGCTGGGCCGCGCCCGCGGTGTTCTTCTGGCGCCAGCCCTTTCGCGAAGGGCGCTGGCCCGACCTGCTGCCGCAGGCCACGGCCGGCCATGCCGGTGCGCCACAGGCCTCACGCGGCGCACCAGACACCCCATCGGGGCAGCCAGTCCGACGTGACGTGCCGGACATGCCCGATCAGCGGCAGGCACAGCGCGCCGTGCTGTTCGTGCACGGCTTCGTGTCCAACCGCGGGTTCT
This sequence comes from Comamonas serinivorans, assembly GCF_002158865.1. Lineage (NCBI taxonomy): Bacteria > Pseudomonadati > Pseudomonadota > Betaproteobacteria > Burkholderiales > Comamonadaceae > Comamonas > Comamonas serinivorans. The sequence goes on from NZ_CP021455.1 coordinate 4,286,081, forward strand.
GGAACCCCTGGCTGCAGCGGCTGACCGCCGAGGGCGCGCCGTTCATGGCCGTGAGCCTGCGCCAGCCGTTTGCGCCGCTCGACACGCAGGCCGCCGAGCTGAGCGCCGCCGTGGACCACGTCATCGCCACCACGGGCCAGCCCCCGCTCATCGTGGCCCACTCCATGGGCGGGCTGGTGGTGCGCGCCTGGTTGCGGCACGAGGCGCGGTCAGGCCTGCGCTGGCCCGACCGCGTGCACCGCGTGGCCCTGATCGCCACGCCCATCGCGGGCACCGGCCTGGCGCGCTGGGCGCTGGGGCCGCTGGGCGCGCAGATGCGCCGGGCCGAAGATGGCGGCCACTGGGTCACGCGGCTGAACGCCGACTTGGACGCGCTCGCCATCCCGCGCCAGCTGTTCGCCTGCTGGGCCTCCAACACCGACAACATGGTGTTTCCGGCCCACACCGCCCTGCTGGCCGGCGCCGACTCGCATGTGCACCGCGGTGTGCCCCACGTGCCGCTGGCCCACCACCCCGCCGTCATGCGGGCCGTGCTGACGTTGCGGCATGGCTGAAGAAGCAGTACCCCACCAAAGTCGATTCAACACCATCGGCCCATGCACCATACTCCTCCAAGTCAGAATCCCCACGTTTTTGCTGCAATGCCGATCGGCGCGTTGACGCGGACCCGGTGTAAGCCCCGCTGAACACCCGGGTGCAGCGCCGCCACCGGCAGGGCCTGAAGCGGCCTGGGCGAATGTCTCCGTGGTCTCTCGCCAGACGCCTGGTCTTCCTTCGACCAGCAGCCCCTCCCCCGCTCACGCCTTCAGGTAATCGGCACGCCCGCCCAGCCACAGTGCGACCAGCGCCTGGGCCTGCTGCGGGTGCTCGCGCAGCATGGCGGCGGCGGTGTCCCGCGCCCAGTCGAGCAGGTGCTCATCCTGCGTCAGGTCGGCAAAGCGCAGCAGCGGCGCACCCGACTGCCGGGCGCCCAGGAACTCGCCCGGGCCGCGAATCTCCAGGTCGCGCCGCGCGATCTCGAAGCCATCGCTGGTCTCGGCCATGGCGCGCAGGCGCTCGCGCGCGGCTTCGCTCAAGCGCCCGCCTTCGGGCTGCGAATACAGCAGCACGCAGGCCGAGGCCGCCGCCCCCCGCCCCACGCGGCCGCGCAGCTGGTGCAGCTGCGACAGGCCGAAGCGCTCGGCATGCTCGATCACCATGAGGCTGGCATTGGGCACGTCCACGCCCACCTCGATGACCGTGGTGCTGACCAGCACGCCCATGTCGCCCGCCGTGAACTGCGCCATGACGGCTTTTTTCTCGGCCACCGGCAGGCGGGCGTGCAGCAGGCCCACGTTCACGCCGGGCAACACGGCCTGCAGCTCCTCGTGCGTTTCGGTGGCGTTGCGCAGGTCCAGCGCCTCGCTCTCTTCGACCAACGGGCACACCCAGTACACCTGCCGGCCCTGCGCCAGCTGGCCCTGGATGCGGGCGATCACCTCGTCGCGCCGGTAGTCGGCCACCAGCTTGGTGATCACCGGCGTGCGCCCGGGGGGCAGCGCGTCGATGGTGGACACGTCCAGGTCGGCATAGTGGGCCATGGCCAGGGTGCGCGGGATGGGCGTGGCGCTCATCATGAGCAGGTGCGGCTCCATCTGAGCAACCGCAGTATCAGCCTGTTCTCGATCTTCTTCAGACGCAGACCCCGCCATACCCCTCAATCGCAACCGCTGGGCCACGCCAAAGCGGTGCTGCTCGTCGACGATGGCCAGGCCCAGGCGCTGGAACACGACCTGCTGCTGGATGACGGCGTGCGTGCCCACCACGAGCGCGGCCTCGCCGCTGGCGATCTGCGCCAACGCGGCCTCGCGCTCTTTTTTCTTCTGGCTGCCGGTCAGCCAGGCGACGCACTGGCCGCGCGGCGCCAGCAGCGGCGTAAGCCAGTCCACCAACTTGGCGAAGTGCTGCTCGGCCAGGATTTCGGTGGGCGCCATGAGCACGCACTGCCAGCCCGCCTGCATGGCCACGGCGGCGGCCAGCGCCGCGACCACGGTTTTGCCGGCGCCCACGTCGCCCTGCAGCAGCCGGTGCATGGGCACGGGCTTGGCCAGGTCGGCGGCGATCTCGGCCGTCACCCGCACCTGCGCGGGCGTCAGCGACCAGGGCAGGCTGGCGGCCAGCTGATCCTGCAGGCCGCCGGGCTCGGTCGGCAGGCCGGGTGCGCGCTGCGCCTGCCGGCCCGCCCGCGCCAGCTGCTGGGACAGCTGCTGCGCCAGCAGCTCCTCGGCCTTGAGGCGCTGCCAGGCCGGGTGGCTGTGGTCTTCGAGGGCGGCCAGGGGCACGTCGGGCGCCGGATGGTGCAGGAACAGCAGCGCATCCACCATGCGCCAGGGTGGCTGTGGGCTCATGGCCGACAGCAGGCGGGCGGGCACCAGCTCGGGCCAGCTGAAGCGCAGCAGGGCCTGGTCCACGGCCTTGCGCAGCACCGGCTGCGCCAGACCGGCCACCGTGGGGTAGACCGGCGTGAGCGCCGCCGACAGCGCGCCGCCGGCTGCCTTGACGTGGGGGTGCATCAGGGTCCAGCCCAGGAAGCCGCCGCGCACCTCGCCGCGGATGCGCAGGCGCTGGCCCTCGGCCATCTGCTTTTGCTGCGAGGGGTAGAAGTTGAAAAAGCGCAGCTGCGCCTCGGCGTCCCCGTCTTGCACGCGCACCAGCAGTTGCTTGCGTGGTCGCCAGTTGACCTGTTGCTCGACCACCGTGGCCTCGAACTGCACGGTGTCGCCCTCGCGGGCCTGGGCCAGGGGCGTGAGCCGGGTTTCGTCCTCGTAGCGCAGCGGCAGGTGCAGCGCCAGGTCCACGTCGCGCGTCAGACCCAGCTTGGCCAGGCCGCGCGCCACGGCGGTCTGGGCCGTGGCCGGTTTGGGCGCGGAGCCTGGCTTCGCCCCAGCACCCGGCTGGCCCGCCTGGTCCGACTTTCCCGCCGCGCCAGACGCGGCCGGTGCGGGCTGGGTCGGTGCGGAAGCGGGGGTCCGAGCAGCAGAGCGAGGGCGTGGCATCCCGGCGATTGTCCCATCCCGCCACACCCCTGCTCGGCTACCCCCACAGCCTCGGCCCCAACCGCCGCCCAGCCGCCGTCCACCCGCGGCTCGGCCGCCACCGCGCTCTGCGGCGAATCGGACTGGCCTCGCCAACAGCTCGCGCCCCGCCCATGACGCGCCCAAAGTAGCGTCAAACGATGCCCAAGCTTGCGCCGCACGACACCCAGCACGCCAGCCCTGGCGCGGGCGCCGGTGCGGCCGCACAGTCGCGCCATGTCCTCTTCAACGAAAGCGATGACAGCCATGCAACCCCTCATCCGCCGCGACACATCGGCCTGGCAAGGCCAGGTCTGGGCCTCGTTCGGTGCCGCCCTGCTGCTGTGCACCATCGGGCTGTGGAACCTACCGGGCCAGAACATGGACCGCGCCTTCATGGTGCTGGGCTACTTCTTCTGCCTGAGCTCGGGCTTTGTGCTGGCCAAGTTCATCCGCGATGCCGAAGCGGCGAAATTCGACGGGCGCGAGGCCGACACGCCGCTGTTCCTCATGGTGGTCTGGGGCGGGTTCGGCGGCGCCATGCTGCTGACGGCCTGGGGCCTGTACCGCATGAACCTCGACATCACCTACAAGGGCTACCTGGGCGTGTGCTGGCTGTACCTGATCAGCTGCACCTTCACGCTGGCCAAGATGCTGCGCGACCGCCACGAAGCCGACCTGGCCGAGGCACGCGCCCTGGGCACGGTGTCCATCCGCCGCGACAGCCGCGCCACGGCCGGCACCAGCACCGACGGCGACCGCCCCGAAGCCACCGCCCGCAACGGCTGACCCACACCCGGGGAGTGCCCGCCCGATGTGGCGAGCCCCCCACCCCGAATGGGCCCGCGCAATGTCGGCTGGCGCCGCATTGCCCAAGGGCTTGAGTCCCCCGCGCACCTGCAGCGCACCCAGACCGGGCACCTACCCGGTCTGGACTTTCATGAAGTATGCGGCCACTGTCGTGTTTGAGAAAACGACATTTCACTCATACTGCGCACTCACACCACCACTTGAGGCGACCCGCCCGTCTACGCGCACGCCGCACCCGTTGAACAAGCCGGCGATCACGTTGGGGGAGCTGCGAGAAACGCCGCGCGCGGCCGGCGCCGGTCGACACACGCCAGCATGCAAGGCCTGACGGGTCGGGGAACAGGTGCGTGCCCAGGTGTTCCCCCTCACCCAGCTGCACGCCCATCTGAGCAGCAACCCACGCCAAGGCGGCGGGCTGGGAGGTCGTCGAGGTGCACGCCACCACGACAAGCTGCGCCCCGTGCATGCACGCCTCAACCGTCGATCACCAGCGCGTCACGGCGGACACCGCAACACCGCAACAGCGAGGGGCACGCCGCGATGCCGCGCAACCGCAGGGCGCAGGCCGGCCTCACTGGCCCGACATCGCCTGCACGCTGTCGGCGTCGCGCCCTGGCCCGGTTTCGTCGGGCAGCTTCAGGTGGCCCACGTAGCGCAGGGCCTGGTGCGTGCGCACCGAGGGCACGTCGCCTTCGCGCATGTGCAGCAGGTCGACCGGCGTGGCCAGGCGCGGGTCGGCATCGGTCAGGGGCAAGCCGGCACGCCGGTAGGCCTCGAGCACCAGCTGCGAACAGAAAAAGCGGTCGCTGGGCCCCACCCCGAGCTGGATCAGCGCGATGCCGCGCAGGCAGAAATCGCGCACCGGGCCGGGCAGCACGGGCAGCTCGCACAGGCGGCGCTCCAGCGTGAACGGCGCCTGCAGCACGATGCCGGTCAGGTTGTAGGGCTGGCCCACCTGGTCCTGCGCAAACGCGGTCAACGCGGGCAGGTGATCGGGGCGCATGCCCGGATGGCGGAAGGCCACCACGGCGCTGGCTTCGTCCACGAACACATCGAGCGGCACCTCGCGCACGCCGCTGCCCACGGCATCGATGACGCGGCCCTCGCCCAGGTACAAGGCCGCATGGCTGACCGGCGACAGCGTGGACACGCGGATGCTGACGGCGTTGAGGCCGGAGCCGGCCGACAGCAGGATGTCGCCCGCCTGCAGGTCTTCAACGCGCGCCTCGCGCCCACCGTTGTCGGGCGTGAGCGCCTTGTTCTGCACCACCAGCCGGGGCAGGCCCTGCTCGCCCCCCTGCCATTGCGTGGCGCATCCGCTCAGCATCAGCAACGAGGCCACCAGCGGCCAGAGCGCGCGGGGCGCCCTGCGCCCTGGACCGGCACGCCGCGGGCGGTCAGGCCGGGGCTGAGCGGGCTCAGGCTGCAGGCGCGAGTCGCCCGGGCTCATGGCAGACACCTCGGCAGTATGCACTCAACGCCATTTTTCAAAGAACGGTTGTCCATGGTTACTCCCTGCATGTTGTGCGCCCCGGCTCGCCCATGGGGACCGCGAAATTCCGCGCACCCATGCGGCATGCCGGCCGCGTGGCCCGCAGCGCAGCGTCTTGGGGCCGACCGCCTGGGTCCGAGTGCCTGACGGTCCCCCGCTCTCGCCGGCACCGTGAAGTCGGCAACGCGACGCGGTCCCCTTGCCCCTTGCCGCTTGTTCCCGGGCACTTGGCCATGGCGCACCGTGGCCGACACACCACGCCGCGGTGACCCCCCGCGACCTCCGCGCTGGATCGCGGCCCGCGCCATGCGCCTCACACGCCGCGCGCGCGGTCTTGCTGGAAACGCAGCCGGAATTGCGCGAAGGTGCCGGCGTCCAGGGCATCGCGGATCTCCTGCATCAGGTTCAGGTAGTAATGCAGGTTGTGGATGGTGGTGAGCATGGGGCCGAGCATCTCGCCACAGCGGTCCAGGTGGTGCAGGTAGGCGCGCGAAAAGCCGGCGCGGCCGCCCTGGTCCCAGCTCAACCCTGCGCCATCAGCGCCTGGGCTGCCCGCGCAGGCGTAGCAGCTGCAGGTGGTGTCGATGGGCTGGTGGTCGGTCTTGTGGCGCGCGTTGCGGATCTTGAGGTCCCCATACCGCGTGAAGATGGTGCCGTTGCGCGCGTTGCGCGTGGGCATCACGCAGTCGAACATGTCCACCCCTTCGGCCACGCCCTGCACCAGGTCTTCGGGCGTGCCCACGCCCATCAGGTAGCGCGGCTTGTGGGCCGGCAGGCGATGCGGCGTGTGGGCCATGATGTCCAGCATCTCGTCCTTGGGTTCGCCCACGCTGACGCCGCCCACGGCATAGCCCGGAAAGTCCATCTCGACCAGGGCTTCGAGCGACTCCTGGCGCAGGTGCTTGAACATGCCGCCCTGCACGATGCCGAACAGCGCGTTGGGGTTGCCCAGGCGCTCGAATTCGGCCTGGGAGCGCAGCGCCCAGCGGCGGCTCATCTCCATGGACTGGCGCGCCTCGGCCTCGGTGGTGTTGTGGCCGTTGGTCTCGTAGGGCGTGCATTCGTCCAGTTGCATGACGATGTCCGAGTTCAGGATGGTCTGGATCTGCATGCTGACCTCGGGCGACATGAACAGCTTGTCGCCGTTCACCGGGCTCTGGAAATGCACGCCCTCTTCGGTGATCTTGCGCATCGCGCCCAGGCTCCAGACCTGGAAGCCGCCCGAATCGGTGAGGATGGGCTTGTCCCACTGCTCGAACCCGTGCAGCCCGCCAAAGCTTTGCATGACGTCCAGGCCCGGGCGCATCCACAGGTGGAAGGTGTTGCCCAGGATGATCTGCGCGCCCATGTCGTGCAGGCTGCGCGGCATCACGCCTTTGACGGTGCCGTAGGTGCCCACGGGCATGAAGATGGGGGTCTGCACCACGCCATGGTTGAGCGTGAGGCGGCCACGGCGCGCGTGGCTGGCAGGGTCGGTGGCAAGCAGGTCGAACGTGAGGGCGGGCATGGCGGGTGCGGCGTCCATCGCGGGCGGTGAACGCAGGGCGTGCAAAGCCGCCATTGTCGCAAGAGTGCCGCCGGCACCGGCTTGGCACCGGACTTGGTCGCCTGCTCAGCGTGCGGCGGCATGGGCCGCGCTGCCCATGTCGAACGGCATGCCGAATGGCGTGCCCAACGCTTGACGGCGCAGACCATCCCTTCGCGGGTGAACGCAGCGGCAGCACGCCATCGATGGCGGCGCGGCCGGCTCAGCACAGCGGACCTGCATCGGCCTTCTGCATGCGAACCGCGTCCCGTCCTTGTCGGACATCACCGCACTCAACCACAGTACGAGCAGAAATTCGATATCAACGAATCAGCCATTGCACCATACTGCCTCATTTCTTCAACGTCCCGTCTTCACGCATCAGCATCAGCAGGCTGCGGTTGAAGTCTTCCACCACCAGCAACCGGCCCGCCTGGTCGAGTGCCAGGCCTGTGGGGCGGCCGCGTGGCCGCAGGCTTTTCCCATCCGGGTTCTTGCGGGCCGACCAGCCGCTGAGCCAGTCAATGGGCGCGCCGCTCGGCAGGCCTCGCGCATCGCGCGCCAGGCCCACCACGCGCTGACCGCCGGCGCCCGGGCCATGCCAGGCGGCCAGCAGCTGGCCCTGGAACGGGCTGTTCGCGGGCGTGGCCAACAGCTGCACGGGCGCGACGTGGGCCGGCCACAGCAGATGCGGCGCCTGCGTGGTGCTGCAGTCCACGCGCTGCTCGTAGCCGCGCGCGGGCTGGCGGTTGCCGATGCAATAGGGCCAGCCATAGTCGCCGCCCTCCTGCAGGCGGTTCAGCTCTTCAGGCGGGTGGTTCGCGTCGGTGTAGTCGATGCCGTTTTCGCCCTGCCAGACGCTGCCGGCGGCCGGGCCATCGGGCAGCACAGCCAAGGCCATGGAGTTGCGCAGGCCCTGGGCAAAGGGCTCGAAACGCTGCACGGCAGCTGGACCGGTCTTGCCCTCGGCCAGGGTCAGGCGCCACACGGCGGCACGGGGTTTGCCGCCCACGGCACGGCGGTCGGGACAGGGCATGGGCAGCTTCTGGTCGTCGCCGCGGCAGGCATCGGTGCTGGAGCCGAGGTTCACGTAGAGCTGGCCATCGGGCGCCACGGCCAGCTCCTTGAGCGGGTGCGCGCCGTCGCTGGGCAGCGGGTCCAGCAGCACCTCGGGCACAGGCGGCTGGCCCAGCGCCGGCACGGCCGTGCGCCAGATGCGCCCGGCTTCGCCGACGTAGATCCGCCCATCGCGGCCACGCACCAGGCCCGACGGGCGGTCCAGGCGGTCCAGCAGCACCTTGGCCTCGACGCGCTTGGCCGTGGTCGACGCGTTGGCGGGCAAGGCCGCGTCGGGCGGCAGGCGCAGCTCGATCAGCTGCCCTTTGCCGGGCAGCCAGCTGCCCATGTCCAGCACCCAGAGGCGCCCGGGCGAGACCTCGAGCACGCGGCGCGGAAAGCGCAGGCCGTGGGCCTCGTCGGCCACCAGCGCGACGCAGGTGCCGGCCGGGCTGGTGATGGCCAGGCGCGGGTAGGGGCCGCAGCTGCCGATGCTGCTGTAGTCCCGCGCCTGCACCGGCGCGCTGGCGGCGAGCAAGGCCCCCAGGGCCAGCGCCCCGCGGCGCAGCGCGGTGCGCCAACCGCGCACGTTCAGACCGGCAGCAACATCCTGCTGCGGATCAACCAGACCACCGGCGTCGTCACTACCGTGGGTGCTGTGGCCGATCTGCCCGCTGTGCGGCGACCGCCGAACGCGATCGCGGCGCTGTGTGACGCCCTGGGCGCGGGTGGTGACGGGGGCTGCAGCGCGGGCGTGCAGGTCGGCGGAAGAACAGGTGCTGGGCATGGGCCGCATGGTGCCATGCCGGCGGGGCCCGGCCAGGCAGGGCCAGGGAAGGCCTGCCAAGGCTTGGCGAGACAGGTTGCGGGCGGCCCCTGCCTGACCGCGGTCATCCGCGCCGCAAACACGCAACAGCCTGGGTTGGCCCAGCGGCTGGTTGCGTTGCCGGTGCGGGGGCATCGCGCTGAGTGCGATGCCGCGGGTTCGCGATGCGGACAGCGGTGGACGCGCACCACGCCCAGAGCCTACGCGTTGCTCATGGCTCGGCCGGCTCAGCATGACAAAGGGGTATGACTCCATTTCCGTTCAGTGACGAACGAGAATTCAGTCATACCCCTTGAAGACATGCAGGTCACCCAGCCTGACGAGCAGGTCACGCCGGTCCTGGCGCACATCGCGTGCGCTCCGCTGTGCGGCTGCGCGTGCGGGCGAATCCGCGGTCAGACCACGGCTTTGCGCGCCACCACCAGGAAGCCCTTTTGCGGCTCGCCGCCTTCCATGCGCAGCTTGGGCATGGCTTCGATGTGCACGTAGGCAAAACCAGCGTCCTGGCACAGTTGCTCGACCTTCGATTGCTTGTGCGCATAGCGGCCCGAGGGGCGCAGCACCAGGTCGGCCTCGTCTTCACCAGCCACCTCGCACGAGAAGATGAAATGGCCACCGGGTTTGAGCACCCGCAGCGCGTTCGGCACCACGGTGGTCAGGTCACCGACGTAGATCAGCGCATCCAGGCAGGTGATGGCCTCGTAGGTGTCCGACGGCGTTTCGCGCAGGGCATCGACCAGGTTGACGGTGTGGAAGCGCGAATAGATGTTGTGCTTGGCCGCCTGGCGAATCATTTCCGTCGACAGGTCGACGCCGATGATGTGCCCCTGGATGCGGCGCAGGTACAGGCCCAGCAGCCCGGTGCCGCAACCCAGGTCCAGCAGGTTGAACTTGCGGTCAGGGTGCAGGTCGACGAGCATCTGCGCCACTTTTTCGGGCAGCTTGTACTGCAGGCCTTGCACCAGGGTGTGGTCGAACTGGCCCGCCATCTCGTCGAACAGGTGGGCCACCAGCTGCTTGGGCTGGCTGCTGGGCACCACCCCGTGCGCCTGGGCATGCCAGAACTGGATGGTCTCGTCGTTCGGCATCAGCTCGAGCAGCGTGTCGGCATCGGCCTGGGCCTGGGCGGTGTCCTTGCGCCCGAAGGCGACGGACAGGCGCCCCAGCAGCCCGTTCACGTCATGGGGGTTGGCCTCCAGCATGGGGCCATAGATCGCCATGGCCTCGTCCCACTGCTGGCGGTGCACGTACTTGTTGGCCAGCGCGTACTTCAGGTCCGCACGCTGCGGCTGCAGCTCGGCCGCCTTGGCCGCCCACACCACGGTTTCATCGGCGTTGCAGCGTTCGGCCACCTGGGCGGCACTCAGCATCACCTGGAAGTTCTCGGGCTCGAGCCGCGCCGCCTTGCGCGCCAAGGTCATGGCCTCTTCGGCCTGGTGGGACTGGCTCAGCATCTGGGCCAGCTCGATCATGGGCACGTGCCAGGTGGGCTCCATCTGCAGCGCCTGCCGCGCCGACTTGATGGCCATGGGCAGGTTGCCGGCCTTCTGGGCCAGGCGCATGCCCATGAGCAGCACGCGCGCGTCGGCGGGGCGCTCGGCACGGGCCAGGTTCAACGACGTGGCGGCCTTGCGCAACTGGTCCTTGTCGATCATGCGACCAATGGCCTGCAACTCCTGCGTGAAGGCGTCTTGGGGAATCTTGAACGTGCTCATGACTTCTCAACAAGCACCTGGAGGCGGTGCTGGACTGCGTGACAAAACCCGGCCACCGTGCAGCCAGGGAACCCGGGATTATCCCGCATCGTCAGGCGGCAGCTGTCCGCCAGAGCGGCCAGCAACGCCAGTCGGGGACACGGCTTGGCCGCCAGCGGCCATGGGCGCCACCTCAAGCGCCGGGCTGGGCCCGTGCCAGCAGCATGGCATCGCCATAGCTGAAAAAGCGGTAACGCTCTGCAATGGCGTGGCGGTAGATGGCCTGGATGCGCTCGTAACCTGCGAACGCACTGACCAGCATCATCAGGGTGCTCTTGGGCAGGTGGTAGTTGGTGATGAGCAGGTCAACCCGCTGAAAGGCAAAGCCCGGTGTGATGAAAATGGTGGTGTCGCCCTGCGCGCGGCCCGATTGCGCCCAGGACTCGAGCGTGCGCACGCTGGTCGTGCCCACAGCCACCACGCGGCCGCCCCGCGCGCGGCATTCGGCGATGGCCGCTTGCGTGGCCACGGGCACGTCGTACCACTCGCTGTGCATCTGGTGCTCGGCGATGTTTTCGGATTTGACCGGGGCAAACGTGCCGGCGCCCACGTGCAGCGTCACCGTGGCGCGCTGCACGCCCATGGCCTGCAGGCGATCCAGCAGGGCCTGGTCGAAATGCAGCGAGGCGGTGGGCGCGGCCACCGCTCCGGGGTTGCGCGCGAACACCGTCTGGTAGCGCTGCAGGTCTTCGTCGGCGTCCAAGGCATCGCCACCGGTTGGCCGGGTGATGTAGGGCGGCAAGGGGATGTGGCCGTGCGCCGCCAGCAAGGCATGGGGCTCGGCGGGAAACTGGAGGTGGAACAGCGCGCCATCGGCATCGGGCCAGCGCCCCAGCAGGCGGGCGTCGAACCCGCCCCGGTCGGCGCCGCCGGCGAGGTGCAGCGTGGCCCCCACCGGGGGCTTTTTGCTCACCTTCATGTGGGCCACCACCTGGTGGCCCGGCAGCACCCGCTCAACCAGGATTTCCAGCTTGCCGCCCGAGGCCTTTTCACCGTGCACACGGGCCTTGATGACCTGCGTGTCGTTGAGCACCAGCAGGTCGCCGGGCGCCAGCAGCGCGGGCAGGTCGGCAAAGATGCGGTCCTGCAGCGCCTCCTCGCGGCCGTCGAGCAGGCGGGAGGCCGTGCGCTCGGGCGCGGGGTGCTGGGCAATCAGTTCGGGGGAAGGTGAAAATCGAAATCGCTGAGGCTGAACGTGCGCATGAGGTGTGGGGCTGAACAGGCCCGCCATTGACAACACAAAGGCGCGGATTGTCCACCCTGCGACGCCGGTCCGCGCACGAGGCGGTCTGCGGTGCGCGCCGAACGCGTGTCTGCGACCCGGCACGGTGACAGCTCACGCGGACCAGTCTGCGAAAATGGCGGGTTTGTCCCATCCCTTACCCCCATTGCCTGCCATGAACGTCATCCGTTTTTCCGACCTGTGTGCCCAGGGCCAAGCCCAAGCCAAGCGCGTGTTCATCCGCGCCGACCTGAACGTGCCGCTGTCGGACGACGGCCAGATCACCGAAGACACGCGCGTGCGGGCCTCGGTGCCCTGCATTCAGCTGGCGCTCGACGCAGGCGCTGCCGTGATGGTGACCAGCCACCTCGGGCGCCCCACCGAAGGCGAGTTCAAGCCCGAAGACTCGCTCGCGCCGGTGGCGCGGCGGCTGTCCGAGCTGCTGGGCCGCGAGGTCAAGCTCATCGCCAACTGGGTCGATGGCGTGCCGGTGCAGCCCGGCGAGGTGGTGCTGTTGGAAAACTGCCGCGTGAACAAGGGTGAAAAGAAAAACAACGAAGACCTGGCCCGGAAGATGGCAGCCTTGTGCGACATCTATGTGAACGACGCCTTCGGCACCGCCCACCGCGCGGAAGCCACCACCTACGGCATTGCGCAGTTCGCCCCCGTGGCCGCCGCCGGCCCGCTGCTGGCGGCCGAGCTGGACGCCCTGCAACAAGCCCTCACCAGTCCCAAGCGTCCCCTGGTCGCCATCGTGGCGGGCTCCAAGGTGTCGACCAAGCTGACCATCCTGCAGAGCCTGGCCGACAAGGTGGACCAGCTCATCGTGGGCGGCGGCATCGCCAACACCTTCATGCTGGCTGCGGGGCTGCCCATTGGCAACAGCCTGGCCGAAGCCGACCTGGTGAACGACGCCAAGGCCGTGATCGACGCCATGGCCCAGCGCGGCGCGGCCGTGCCCATTCCCACGGACGTGGTGGTCGCCAAACAATTCAAGGCCGACGCCCCGGCAACCGTCAAGGCAGCCAGCGATGTGGCGGCCGACGACCTGATCCTGGACATTGGCCCGCAAACCGCCGCCAAGCTGGCCGAGATGCTCAAGTCCGCGGGCACCATCGTCTGGAATGGTCCTGTGGGGGTGTTCGAGATGGACGCTTTTGCCCGCGGCACGGAAACCATCGCACGCGCGATTGCCGCCTCGCCGGCCTTCAGCATCGCGGGCGGTGGCGACACCCTGGCCGCGATCGCCAAATACGGCATCGAACAGGACGTGGGCTACATCTCGACCGGCGGTGGCGCCTTCCTCGAGGTGCTGGAGGGCAAAACGCTGCCCGCGTTCGAAATTCTGGCCAAGCGTGCGGCGGGTTGATTTTTTCGGGTATACTCACGCCTTCGATTTAACGGTGACGAGGGCCTTGCCATACTGGCATTGGCAACACTCAAGGGCCTCGTCCACCATGCGGGAATAGCTCAGTTGGTAGAGCGCAACCTTGCCAAGGTTGAGGTCGCGAGTTCGAGCCTCGTTTCCCGCTCCACATGGCAGTCGCCGGCACCTGACCGGCGGCCAAAAAGCGAGGTTTTCACCTCGCTTTTTTCTTGCCCGGCGGGCCTCCTCCACCTGCCTGATGCGCGTGCACCAGCGGGGCATGACAGTGCCCAGACCTGTCAGTTCCTCTGCACCGGTCATGCCTGCGTGGCCAGACGACTGCGGGATGACAGGTCACGTGGCCATCGGCGATGAATTGACTGATATCAGGCAGTATGGGCGCATCGTCGATGATGATGCATCGACAAACCACCATTACCCCCTGAATTCGACATGCAAACCGCCATCCCGGGTTTGGCCGCGTCCGGCATCGGCTCGTCACACAGCCATGCCTACAGGCGGCAATGAGCACGGTGCCAGCAAGGAAGGTCTGCGCCACACATGCCTTCTGCGCAGCTCCACGCCACCCGCCATCCCGAGCCCCAACGCAACCGATCACCAGCCCGGCCCCCCGGACAACTGAGCGACACCCCGCCGCTGTCCGCTCTCTGAACATGTTGGCCTCACCCAACAGCCATTCGGAGACTTCATGCGTTTCGTTCACGCGTTGACACACGGCCTGCTCAGCCTTGGCCTGATCGGCACGGCCCTGGGCGCCGCTGCGGCGGACTACCCCAGCAAATCCATCACCCTCATCGTGCCGTACGCGCCGGGCGGGGTGACGGACGGGCTGTCCCGCCAGGTCGCTCAATTCCTGAGCAAAGAACTCAAGCAAGCCGTGCCCGTGGACAACCGCCCCGGCGGCAGCGCCACGATCGGCGGCCGGCTGCTCGCCACGGCCAAGCCAGACGGCTACACCATCGGCGTCTTCGATGCCACTGGCATCACCGTCACGCCACAGCTGTACAGCCACCCGCCCTACGACTCGCTGAAAGCCTTTCAGCCCGTGACGCGGCTGGGCAACAACTACCAGATCATCGTGGCCCACCCTGCCGCGCCGGTGAACACCCTGGCCGAGTTGATCAGCCACGCGCAAAAGCACCCGGACACGCCGATCGCCACGCCGGGCGCCGTGGGCATCAACATCATCGAGTTCGCCCGCCTGGGGCAAGTGGCCAACTTCAAGATGACCAACGTGGGCTACAACGGCAGCGCCCCGCTGCTGCAGGACGTGATGGCCGGCCAGATCCAGTTCGCCTTCCTCGACGTCGCGAGTGCCATGAACTACGTCAAAAGCGGCAAGGTCAAAGCCATTGCCGTGACCTCCAAGAAGCGCCTCGATCTGCTGCCCCAGGTGCCGACCGTGGCCGAATCGGGCTACCCCGACTACGAAGCCGTGGCCTGGTTTGGCGTGCTGGTGCCGGCTGCCACCCCCAAGGCCGCCGTGGCTCGCCTGGATGCGGCGCTGCAGGCCTTTGGGCGCAGCAAGGAGTACGCCGACTGGGCACGCGAGCGTTCATTCGTCCCGGCGGTGTCCAGCGATCCCGACGCCTTTGCGCAAAGCCTGCGCGGCGAAATCGAGCGTTACACCCGCGTGGGCCGGCAGCTCAACCTTCAAATCAACTGAGTCCGGGGCTGGCCCTTCAACGGAACAGGCCGTTGAAGCTCAGCCAGCCCGAGAATCCGAACAGCACCATCGCCGAAAAGCGCTTGAACCGCGCCGGCGTCAGCCACCGCAGCCGGCCTCCCATCAAGGCCGCGCCGAACACGATCCACAAGGTGCCGATGGCGGCCACGGACACGATGAAGCTGCTCAGGACAGCCGCATAACTGCCCCCGTCCCCCCAGGTTGCGAGGGGAAACACCGCCAGCGCGAAGATGGCCGCCTTGGGGTTGAGCAAGGTCGCGAGAAACAACTGGCGCCCACCGATGGCGGGCGCTTGAGCGGCATGCGGTTTCACCATGGCGCCGCGCAACAAATCCAGTCCGAGCTTGGCGATGTAGATGGCGCTGATCAACTTGATCACATTCAGCAGCATCGGATGATCCACCAGCTGTTGCCGCAGCAACACACCCCAGAGGGTGGTGGCCAGGAAGTAGCCCAGGCACTCCATGGGAATCAGGGATCGCGCAGAGCGCCAGCCCGACGTCGCACCCGAGGCCGCCAACAAGGTGTTGGTGGGCCCGGGCGTGAGCAAAATGGTGATCACCATCACCAGAAACGACCAATCAGCAATGTGCATGCAGTGGAGGCCGATGACCGGGCGTCACCCTTGTGGCCGCTGTGAAAAACGGGTTAAGCATACCCGAGCCGCGTGACCACCGAGGGTTTGCCCGTAAAGCCATGGCATTCGGACCTTGACTCAGATTCGAGCGGGCAAAAAAAAGCCCACACAGGGTGGGCTTTTGAATCAAGAACTCGCTTAGAAAACTTGGTTGCGCGAGAAGGATTTGAACCTCCGACCTTTGGGTTATGAGCCCAACGAGCTACCAGACTGCTCCATCGCGCGGTAAGCTGTTAGTGTACCACAGTTATTCTGCGGCTGCACCATCTTCCGAAGAAATTTCAGGACGATCCACCAATTCGACGAGCGCCATGGGGGCGTTGTCGCCCACGCGGAAGCCCATCTTCAGGATGCGCGTGTAGCCACCGGGACGCGTCTGGTAGCGCGGGCCCAGTTCGTTGAACAACTTGACCACCATGTCGCGATCACGCAGGCGGTCAAACGCCAGGCGCTTGTTGGCCAGCGTCGGCTGCTTGGCCAGGGTGATCATGGGTTCGACCACGCGGCGCAATTCCTTGGCCTTGGGCACCGTGGTCTTGATGACTTCATGCTGCAGCAGCGAATTCATCATGTTGCGCAGCATTGCCTGACGATGGGCGCTGGTGCGATTGAGTTTACGCAAACCGTGTCCGTGACGCATGTTGCTTTCCTTTCTTCCTTATTAATGGCGGGGCCGGATCAGGTACCTCGCCTGCACATGAAAAACCGACGATTCTAGCGCGCCGGCTCCGTGAATGTCAGCGCTTGTCCAAACCAGCCGGCGGCCAGTTCTCGAGCTTCATGCCCAGCGTCAAGCCGCGCGAAGCCAGCACTTCCTTGATTTCGTTCAACGACTTGCGACCCAGGTTTGGGGTTTTCAGCAACTCGTTCTCGGTGCGCTGAATCAGGTCACCGATGTAGTAGATGTTCTCGGCCTTGAGGCAGTTGGCCGAGCGAACAGTGAGTTCCAGCTCGTCCACGGGACGCAACAGGATCGGATCGAAACGTTCCGAGCTTGCGCGCTGACCGCCGTTGCCCGGCTTGAACGGATCCAGCTCGTGGCCTTCCAGCTGGGCAAACACAGCCAGTTGTTCCACCAGAATCTTGGCCGATGCACGCACGGCATCTTCCGCATTGATCGAGCCATTGGTTTCGATCTCAAGCACCAGCTTGTCGAGGTCGGTGCGCTGCTCGACGCGTGCACTCTCCACCTTGTAGCTCACGCGCTTGATGGGCGAGAACGAGGCGTCCAGCACGATGCGGCCGATCGATTTGCTGGGTTCATCCGCAAAACGGCGCAGGTTGCCTGGCACATAGCCCAGGCCCTTCTCCACCTTGATCTGCATGTCCAGCTTGCCGCCCTGCGACAAATTGGCAATCACGTGCTCAGGGTTGATGATTTCAACGTCGTGCGGGGTCTGAATGTCAGCCGCCGTCACCACGCCTTCACCGTCCTTGCGCAGGCTGACGGTGACCTCGTCGCGGTTGTGCAACTTGAACACCACGCCCTTGAGGTTCAACAAGATGTTGACGACGTCTTCTTGAACGCCATCGATGGAAGAGTACTCGTGCAAAACACCTGCAATCGTGACCTCAGTTGGCGCATACCCCACCAAGGACGACAACAACACGCGACGCAACGCATTGCCCAACGTGTGACCGAAACCCCGCTCGAACGGCTCCAGAGTCACTTCAGCCCGGTTCGGGCTCACTTGCTCTACATTGATTGACTTGGGCTTGAGCAAATTTGTCTGCATGAAAACGTCCTATCAATACCCCCGGCTCGTTACACCGGTAAGGCTGAAAAGGCACGCTGCAGCCTGAGCCACAGCGTGCCGACGAAAACCATTCGCGTGGATTAACGCGAATACAGTTCGACGATCAGGGATTCGTTGATGTCCGCAGCGAATTCGTCACGATCAGGAGCCTTCTTGAAGGTACCTTCGACCTTCTCGATGCTCACTTCCACCCAGGCCGGCATGCCCACTTGCTGAGCCAGTTGCAGCGCTTCCTGAACGCGCACTTGCTTGCGCGACTTTTCACGGATGGCGATCACGTCACCGGCCTTGACCTGGTACGACGGGATGTTCACTTGTTGGCCATTCACCGTCACCGTCTTGTGCGACACCAGCTGGCGAGCCTCGGCACGCGTGGAGCCAAAGCCCATGCGGTACACCACGTTGTCGAGACGCGATTCCAGCAGGCTCAGCAAGTTGGCGCCGGTGTTGCCGCGGCGGCGATCTGCTTCTGCGAAATAGCGGCGGAATTGCTTCTCCAGCACGCCGTACATGCGCTTGACCTTTTGCTTTTCGCGCAACTGCAGACCGTAGTCGGACGTGCGGGCACCCGAGGTGCGCCCGTGCTGACCTGGCTTGGTGTCGAAACGGGCTTTGTCGCTGATCGAGCGACGTGCGCTCTTCAGGAACAGGTCGGTGCCTTCGCGGCGGGAGAGTTTTGCCTTGGGGCCGAGGTAGCGTGCCACTTGGAATCCTTCAATGAACTGCCGTCAGGGGAAACCCAACGGGAGCCAGCTGCCTCAAGCAGCTGGCGGTGGTCTTAGGGTGCACAAGCCGAGCGCCATGCGCCGAGCTTGCAACAAATCGATCAGATGCGGCGGCGCTTCTGAGGGCGGCAGCCGTTGTGCGGAACGGGCGTGACATCGGAAATCGACGTGATGCGAATGCCCAGTGCAGCCAATGCGCGCACCGAGGATTCACGACCAGGACCGGGACCCTTGATTTCGACGTCCAGGTTTTTGATGCCCTGTTCCATCGCGCCACGGCCAGCCACTTCCGAAGCGACCTGAGCTGCGAAAGGCGTCGACTTGCGCGAACCCTTGAAGCCCTGACCACCCGACGAAGCCCAAGCAAGGGCGTTGCCTTGGCGATCGGTGATCGTGATGATGGTGTTGTTGAACGACGCGTGCACGTGCGCGATGCCGTCCGAAATGTTCTTGCGAACCTTTTTGCGCACGCGCTGAGCGGCGTTGTTAGGAGCTTTGGCCATGACGAACCTTCAATTGTATTATTTCTTCAGCGACTGAGCAGCACGACGCGGACCCTTGCGAGTGCGGGCGTTGGTGCGCGTACGCTGACCGCGCATGGGCAGACCACGGCGATGACGGAAACCGCGATAGCAGCCGATGTCCATCAAACGCTTGATGTTCATCGTGGTTTCACGACGCAGGTCACCTTCGATGGTGAACTGTGCAATCTGGTCGCGGATCTTCTCCAGATCACCGTCGGTCAGGTCCTTGACCTTCTTGTCGAATGCAATGCCACAAGCTTCGCAAATCTTGCGAGCACGGGTACGACCGATGCCAAAAATGGCGGTCAGACCGATCTCAGCGTGCTTATGCGGCGGAATGTTGATACCAGCAATACGTGCCATGTTCTTCCTTTAGTACCCGCGCCTCAACCTTGACGCTGCTTGTGACGAGGATCAGTGCAGATCACTCGAATCACGCCCTTGCGGCGAATCACTTTGCAGTTGCGGCAAATCTTCTTAACCGAAGCTGAAACTCTCATATCCTTCTCCTAAGCCAAATTCAGCACATGCACAGCTTCAGATGGATGTTCTGAAGTTGGCCTTCTTGAGCAGCGACTCGTACTGCTGCGACACCAGGTAGTTCTGGACCTGCGCCATGAAATCCATGGTGACCACCACCATGATCAGCAGTGACGTCCCACCAAAGTAGAACGGCACGTTGAACTTCAAGTTCAGGAACTCGGGCAGCAAGCACACAAACGTGATGTAGATCGCGCCCGCAAAGGTCAATCGCAACAGGATCTTGTCGATGTATTTGGCCGTTTGCTCTCCAGGACGGATCCCAGGGATGAACGCGCCACTCTTTTTCAAGTTATCTGCGGTTTCGCGGCTGTTGAACACCAGAGCCGTGTAGAAAAAACAGAAGAAAATGATGGCCGCTGCGTACAGCAGCACATAGACAGGTTGACCCGGCTGCAAGCCTGCTGCGATGTCCTTGAGCCACCGCATCGACTCACTGTCACCCGTGGCGAACCAACTCACGATGGTGGCTGGCAGCAGGATGATCGACGACGCAAAGATCGGGGGAATCACACCCGCCATGTTGAGCTTCAAGGGCAGGTGCGACGATTGCCCACCGTAAACCTTGTTACCCACTTGACGCCGGGCGTAGTTCACCAGAATCTTGCGCTGACCGCGCTCGACGAACACCACGAACCACGTCACCAGCACCACCACAGCCAAGATGAACAGGCCTGAGATGACCCCAATCGATTGATTGCGAATCAACTCGAACAAGCCACCCAGAGCGTTCGGCAGGCCAGCGGCGATGCCCGCGAAAATCAGGATCGAGATGCCGTTACCCAGCCCCCGCTCCGTGATTTGTTCACCCAGCCACATGAGGAACATCGTCCCTGCAGTCAGGCTGACCACCGTGGTCAACTGGAACATGAACCCAGGACTCATCACCAGACCAGCTTGTCCTTGCAGCGCAACCGCGATGCCGAACGACTGGAAAATGGCCAGGGCCAAGGTGCCTCGCCGCGTGTAGTCCGTGATCTTGCGACGCCCTGCCTCGCCTTCCTTTTTCAAGGACTCCAAGGCCGGAACGACGTAAGTCGCCAGTTGCATGATGATCGACGCCGAGATGTACGGCATGATCCCCAAGGCAAACACCGTCAAACGAGACAGTGCACCACCCGAGAACATGTTGAACAAGTTCAAGATGCCCGTGTGGCTGGAAAACAAGCGCTTGAGTTCGTCCGGGTTGATGCCAGGCACCGGGATGTGGGCACCAATGCGATAGACCACAAGCGCGAGCAGCAAGAACACCAACCGACGACGCAAGTCACCGAATTTGCCCGACTTGGCAATCTGAGCACCTGTGGCCACTGTTCAGTCCCGAGTCACAAATGAATCAAGCCAGCGAGCCGCCAGCGGCTTCGATGGCAGCCTTGGCACCTGCCGTGGCGCCCACGCCGGTCAGCTTGACGGCACGGTTGAGTTCGCCCGACTTGATGACCTTGACCACCTTGGCCAGTTGGCTCACGACACCGGCAGCCTTGAGCGACGCCAGATCAAACTCGGCACCTTCCAGGTTTTGCAGGGTGCCCAGCGTGACTTCGGCATTGAACTTCAGGCTGGCCGATTTGAAGCCACGCTTGGGCAGGCGACGTTGCAAAGGCATTTGACCGCCTTCGAAACCCACCTTGTGGTAGCCACCCGAACGCGACTTTTGACCTTTGTGACCACGGCCAGCGGTCTTGCCGAGGCCAGAACCGATGCCACGACCCACGCGGCGGCGAGCGCGACGCGCGCCTTCGGCGGATTGAATGCTGTTGAGTTCCATGTCGACCTCTTACAGAACTTTGACCAGGTACGCGATCTTGTTGATCATGCCGCGCACCGCCGGAGTGTCTTGCAATTCGCTGACGCTGTTCAACTTGCGCAGGCCGAGGCCGCGCACGGTGTCACGATGCGATTGCTTGCAGCCGATGGGGCTGCGGACCAGTTGAACCTTGACGGTTTTTTCTGCAGTCATGTTCAGCCCCTATCAGTTGAAGATCTCTTCAACGCTCTTGCCACGCTTGGCGGCCACCTCAGCAGGGGTGGTGCAGTTGCGCAGTGCATCGAACGTTGCACGGACCATGTTGTAAGGATTGCTCGAACCGTGGCTCTTGGCCACGATGTCGGTGATCCCCATCACTTCGAAGACAGCGCGCATCGGACCACCGGCGATGATGCCGGTCCCCTTGGGGGCCGGTGCCATCATGACGCGGGCAGCGCCGTGCTGACCAATCACGTTGTGGTGAATGGTGCCATCCTTGAGCGACACCTTGGTCATGTTGCGACGGGCTTCTTCCATCGCCTTTTGCACAGCTGCCGGCACTTCCTTGGATTTGCCCTTGCCCATGCCAACGCGACCATCGCCATCGCCAACCACGGTCAGCGCAGCAAAGCCCATGATTCGACCGCCCTTGACCACTTTGGTCACGCGGTTCACAGCGATCATCTTCTCGCGCAGACCGTCTTCGGGTCCATCGCCTTGAGTACGTGCTTGAAATTTAGCCATGATTGAATCCGATTCGCTTAGAACTGCAGGCCAGCTTCACGCGCTGCTTCAGCCAGGGCCTTGACACGGCCGTGGTAGGCGAAGCCGGCGCGGTCGAACGCAACCTTTTCCACGCCAGCAGCCTTGGCCTTCTCGGCAATGCGCTTGCCAATCAGTTCTGCGGCCGCGGTGTTGCCACCCTTGCCGCTGGCGCCCAGCGATTTGCGCACATCGGCTTCGGCCGTCGAGGCGGAAGCCAGCACCTGGGTGCCGTCGCCCGAAATCAGCGTGGCATAGATGTGCAGGTTGGTGCGATTGACTGCCAGACGGGGCATGCCCTTGCTGACAATGCGGATGCGCGTTTGACGAGCACGACGCAGACGTTGTTCTTTCTTGTTCAACATTGCGCAGTTCCTTATTTCTTCTTGGTCTCTTTGAGCACAATGCGCTCGTCCGCATAGCGGATGCCCTTGCCCTTGTAAGGCTCAGGCGGACGAACCGCGCGGATGTTGGCTGCAATCTGACCCACCGCCTGACGATCGGCACCCTTGACGATGATTTCCGTCGGAGCCGGCGTGGCGACCGAGACGCCCTGGGGCATCTGGATGTTGACCGGATGCGAGAAGCCCACCGCCAGGTTCAGCTTGTCGCCTTGGGCCTGGGCGCGGAAACCCACGCCGACCAGGGTCAACTTCTTTTCGAAGCCCTTGCTGACGCCCACGACCATGTTGTTCACCAGCTGACGCATGGTGCCGCTCATGGCATTGGCTTCGCGCGACTCGTCGGCCGGCGTGAAGCTCAGCTGACCAGCGTCTTGCTTGACTTGCACCAAGGCGTTCTGGGACACGACCAACTCGCCGCCCGAACCCTTGACGGCAATCTTGTCGTCGTTGATCGACACGGTGACGCCGGAGGGCACCACAACGGCCGTTTTTGCTACACGTGACATGTCAATTTCTCCTCAATGCCACGATCAGGCGACGTAGCACAGCACTTCGCCACCGACACCGGCTGCGCGTGCTTTGCGATCGGTCATCACACCCTTGGGCGTGGTCACAATGGCCACACCCAGGCCGTTTTGCACCTGGGGAATGCTCTGTGCGCCCTTGTAGACACGCAGGCCGGGACGGCTCACGCGCTCAATGCGCTCGATCACCGGACGACCGGCGTAGTACTTCAGCGAAATTTGCAGCTCGGACTTGCCGGCTTCGCTCTTCACTTCGAAACCATCGATGTAGCCTTCGTCCTTCAGGACTTGGGCAATGGCCACCTTCACCTTGGAGGAAGGCACCGACACCGTGGTCTTGGAGACCATTTGCGCGTTGCGGATGCGCGTCAACAGGTCGGCAATGGGATCACTCATGCTCATTTGTTTTTCTCCTGCCGATTACCAGCTGGCCTTGGTGACACCCGGGATGTCACCGGCGAAAGCCAGTTCGCGAATCTTGGCGCGGCCCAGACCGAATTGACGGAAGGTGCCACGGGGACGACCCGTGATTTCGCAACGTGCACGTTGGCGCGTCGGGTTGGCATTGCGAGGCAGCTTTTGCAGTGCATCGCGGGCAGCCATGCGCTCCTCATCGCTGCGCTTGGCGTCGCCTGCGATGTCCTTGAGCTCTTTGTACTTGGCAGCGTACTTGGCAGCCAGTTTTTCGCGCTTGAGTTCGCGTTCGATCAAAGCTTTCTTAGCCATGGCTGACCTCAGTTCTTGAACGGGAAACGGAAACCAGCCAGCAAGGCCTTGGCTTCTTCGTCGTTCTTGGCGGTGGTGGTGATGCTGATGTTCAGACCACGCAGAGCATCCACCTTGTCGTATTCGATTTCGGGGAAGATGATCTGTTCTTTGACGCCAACGTTGTAGTTGCCGCGGCCATCGAACGAACGGCCCGAAATACCACGGAAGTCACGCACGCGGGGCAGGGCCACGGTGACGAAACGGTCCAGGAATTCGAACATGCGGGCACCACGCAGGGTGACCATGCAGCCAATGGCTTGACCTTCGCGGATCTTGAAACCAGCGATGGCCTTGCGGGCAACGGTCACGACGGGCTTTTGACCGGCGATCTTGGTCAGGTCGGACACAGCGTGTTCCATGACCTTCTTGTCGGCAACGGCTTCACTCACACCCATGTTCAGGGTGATCTTGGTGATGCGCGGCACCTCCATGGGCGACTTGTAGCCGAACTTCTTCATCAGTTCGGGTGCGACGTTTTCGCGGTAGTGTTGTTGCAGTCGAGCCATGATGTACCTCAAGCGACCTTGATTGCGTCGCCGC
Source organism: Comamonas serinivorans (assembly GCF_002158865.1). NCBI lineage: Bacteria > Pseudomonadati > Pseudomonadota > Betaproteobacteria > Burkholderiales > Comamonadaceae > Comamonas > Comamonas serinivorans. The sequence continues at coordinate 4,309,821 of NZ_CP021455.1, forward strand.
TGGACTTGTAGACGCGAACGCGGCGCTTGCCCTTGGCTGCGCTCTCGTCCACCTTGATGCTGACGCGGTCAGCCTTGCCCGTGGCGGTGTTGAAAATGGCCAGGTTCGACTGATGGATGGGCATGGACTTCTCCACGATGCCGCCCGTCTCGCCCTTCATGGGATTGGGCTTGACGTGCTTCTTCACCAGATTCACGCCTTCCACCACCACGCGTTCGTCGTCGACGCGCAGTGCAATCTTGCCGGTTTTGCCTTTGTCGCGGCCGGTCAGCACGATGACCTGGTCGCCTTTGATGAGCTTGTTCATGGCGTGTCCTTACAGCACTTCAGGTGCCAGCGAGACGATCTTCATGAACTTTTCAGTACGCAGTTCACGAGTCACGGGGCCAAAAATGCGGGTGCCGATGGGCTCGAGCTTGGCGTTCAGCAGCACGGCGGCGTTGCCGTCGAACTTCACCAGCGAGCCATCCGGACGACGGATGCCTTTGGCCGTGCGGACCACCACAGCGCTGTAGACCTCGCCTTTTTTGACGCGACCACGCGGTGCAGCTTCCTTCACGGTCACCTTGATGATGTCGCCCACGCTGGCATAGCGGCGATGCGAACCACCCAGCACCTTGATGCACTGGACAGACTTGGCGCCGGTGTTGTCAGCGACATCCAACCGAGTTTCAGTTTGAATCATTTCAATGTTCCCAACTTGTATCCAGCAACCAAACGCTGCCGGATCAGTCTTGGGCCCGTCGCCCGCTTCAAACCACTCGAAGCCAGCGTTTGGGCAAGAATTCCGCGCCCTCTGATGCATCCCGCGCTCAAGACATTGAGCCGCAAATGCACCACGAAATTGGAGCGAAGCCTCGCATTGTCTGTTGAACAAGGCCCCTTGTCAAGTCAGAACTGACTGACTGGCCCTCGTCAAGGCGAGTTGTTGGCGTGACAACAACAGCGCGTGCGCCGGCTGCGGGTCGGGCACGCCTTCCTCGCGCAGGATCGCGGCCACGCGCGGCACCAGGCGCTCGGCACAGGCCGCGTCCAGCATCAGCACGCGCGCCCGACGCGCCAGGACGTCGGCGACCGTGCGCGCGAACTCGTGGCGCACGGCGAAGCGCACGCGGGCTTCGCTCAGGCCCAGGCCCAGCACGCGGTCTGCGCCGGGCAGCTGCTGCACGGCGGCGGCATCACGGCCCAGCCCCAGCCCATCGGGCGGCCGATGCAGCGGCGCGGGCAAAGCGTCGCCCACCTCGGGCGCGCCGGCCAGGCGCGGCAGCTCAGCGTCCTGCCCCACCCACGGTGGGCAGCCCAGCTGAAGCGCCACGCCTGCCAAGGCGTCGACGGCCATGACGCGGAAGGTGGTCCACTTGCCACCGACCACGCTGATCAGGCCGTCTGCGGCCACGTGCACGCGGTGCTCGCGGCTCAGGGTGGGGCTGGCGCCATGCGGGGCACCCGCGGCCAGCGCCAAGGGCCGCAGCCCCGCCCACAGGCTGCGCACATCCGTGGGCTGCAGCGGCCGCCGCGTGTAGCGGTTGATCTCCGTCAGGATGAAGGCCACCTCGGCAGCCGATGGCAAGGGGTCGCGCGCCGGCGCCGGATGGGGCGTGTCCGTGGTGCCCAGCAGCACATGGCCCAGCCACGGTACCGCGAACAGCACGCGCCCGTCCGCCGTTTGCGGCAGCAACACGGCGTGGTCGTTGAGCAGGCCCGCCTGCGGCACCACCAGGTGCGCCCCACGGCTCAGCAACACGGTGGCGGCGCCGCGCCCGTCGCCGTCGCCCCGCACGGCATCCGACCAGACGCCCGTGGCGTTGACCACGCAGCGGGCCCGCAGGGTGTGGGTGACGCCCAGCTCGGCGTCGCGGCACACCAGGCCCCGCACCCGGCCGGCGTCGCGCAGCAGGCGCACGGCGGGACAGTGGTTGAGCAGCACGGCTCCGTGCGCCACCGCACTGCGCGCCAATGCCAAGGCGAAGCGCGCATCGTCGAACTGCGCATCCCAGTATCGAATACCTCCGTTGTGCAGATCATCGGAGAAGCCGGGTACTGCTTGATGCAAAGCCTGATTGGAGAGCCACTCGGTGCGCCCCAGGCTGTCCGCACCCGCCAGCCAGTCGTAAACGCCCAAGCCCAGGCGATGCAGCCCGTTGTCCCAGGCGCGGTGGGCCGGCACCACGAAGGGCAAGGGCTGCACCAGGTGCGGCGCAGCCTGCATCAGCCGCTTGCGTTCGTGCAGCGCCTGGCGCACCAGGGCCACGCGGCCTTGCGCCAGGTAGCGCACGCCGCCGTGAACCAGCTTGGTCGAGCGCGAGGAGGTGCCACTGGCGAAGTCGTCGGCCTCGACCAGGACCACGCGCAGGCCGCGCCGCGCCGCCAGCAGCGCCACCCCCAGGCCGGTCGCGCCGCCGCCCACCACGGCCAGGTCCCACGGTTGTGGCCGCGCGATCTGCGCCAGCAAGGTGCGCCGGTCGGTGCTGGCCTCGGCCGGCGTCATGGCGCTGCCGCGTCGGCCCGCGCCCAGTGGCGGCTGCGCCTCATGGCGTCGCGCCACACGGCCCGGCGATCGGCCCGCTCCGCCTCAGACACGGTGGGCTCGAACCGCCGCGCCACGCCCCATTGCGCCGCAATCGCCGCGCCCGAGGTCCACACGCCGGTGGCCAGCCCCGCCAAGTAGGCCACACCCAGGGCCGTCGTCTCGGTCTGGCGCGGCCGCACCACGGGCACCCCCAGCAAATCGGCCTGCAGCTGCATCAGCACATCGTTGCGGCTGGCCCCGCCGTCCACGCGCAGCTCCTGCACCGGCGTGCCGGCATCGAGCGCCATGGCCTCGAACACATCGGCGCACTGCTGGGCGATGCCGTCCAGCGCCGCGCGCGCGATGTGCGCCCGCGTGCTGCCCCGGTGCAGGCCCACCAGCAGGCCCCGGGCGTGCGGGTCCCAATGCGGCGCCCCCAGGCCCGCGAACGCCGGCACCATGCACACCCCGCCGGCATCGGGCACGCTGGCGGCCAGCGCCTGCACCTCGTCGGCGCGCTGAATCAGGCCCAGGCCGTCGCGCAGCCACTGGATGGTGGCGCCGCCCATGAACACCGAGCCCTCCAGCCCATACGTCTTGTTGGCGGCCACCTCCGGCGGGCCTTGCCAGGCCACGGTGGTCAGCAGGCGATGCGTGCTGCGGCATGGCTCGTCGCCCGTGTTCATGAGCATGAAGCAGCCCGTGCCGTAGGTGTTCTTGGCCATGCCGGGGGCAAAGCAGGCCTGGCCGAACAGGGCCGCCTGCTGGTCGCCCGCCACGCCCGCAATCGGCAGCGGGATGCCAAACAACGCGGCGTCGGTGTCGGCCACCCAGCCGCAGGACGGCACCACACGCGGCAACACCGCACGCGGGATGTCGAACAGCCTCAGCAGCCCATCGTCCCAGGCAAAGCGGTGGATGTCGAACAACAGCGTGCGCGCCGCGTTGCTGGCATCGCACACGTGCGCGCGGCCGCCCGTCAGGCGCCAGATCAGCCAGCTGTCCACGGTGCCGAACGCCAGCTCGCCCGCCTCGGCCCGTTGGCGCGCGCCGGGCACGTGCGCCAACAGCCAGGCCAGTTTGCTGGCCGAAAAATACGCATCCAGCACCAGCCCGGTGCGGCGCTGCAAACGGGCCGCGTGGCCGGCCTGCCGCAGCGCCTCGCAGGCCGGTGCCGTGCGCCGGTCCTGCCAGACGATGGCGGGCGCCACCGGCAGCCCCGTGGCGCGGTCCCACAGCACCGTGGTTTCGCGCTGGTTGGCGATGCCGATGCCCGCCACCTGCGCCAGCGTGCGCGTCTCACCGGGCCGCGCCTGGGCCTGCCATTGCGCCAGCGCCTCCTGGGCCACAGCGTATTGGCTGCGCCAGATGTCCATGGCGTCGTGCTCGACCCAGCCCGACTGCGGGAAGTGCTGCGGAAACTCGCGCTGCGCGAGCGCCTGCACCTGCCCCTGGTCGTCGATGACCAAGGCGCGCGACGAGGTGGTGCCCTGATCCAGGGCCAGCAAATGGCGTGGCGGCATGCGCCACACGCTAGCGCATCGCGGCCCGGCTGACCAGCGAGGGCGCGCCACCAGGCGCAAGGCGCGAAGCTTCGGCAGCTTGAACATCAAGCAGTATCGACAGATCGCCGATTTTGTTCAAACGGGAAGTTACCCATACTCCAATCAAACCTACACGCCATCGATTCAACCCACTGCTGACTGCGCAGCCCCCCGGGAATGCCAGCCCCGACGCAGACCGACGATCCCCTCGCCCGGCCTGGCTCACGGCGTCCGGCCTGATCAGGCCCACCGCCACCGCCACCGCCACCGCCACCGCCATCGGCTTCGGCTTCGGCTTCGGCTTCGGCTTCGCGCCGCTGCGGCTGCGGCTGCACCGCATCGGCAACGTGAACGGCAGCGACGCCAAGGTTTCCCAGGCCAGCCAGAGCGTTGCACCGGGCCCTGATCGCCGCACGGCGCGCCGAACCCTGCCCTGTGGCTGATGGCCATCGCTGGGTGCCACCGACACAAGCTCCGTTCGCACCGCCCCCCGGCGCTCAGACGGCCGGACGCGCCCCGCGCGATCGGCGGTCCCGTCAGCCGCGCGCGCCGCACCGTGCAGGCGCCATGCACGGGTCGCCAAGGCGGGCGCCGTGGCCATTTCTCCCGCGCCCGCTCGGCGATGGACAATCGCGCCATGAGCTCCTCCACCCTGCCCTCCTCCGACTCCCCCACCATCGCCTTCATCGGCGGCGGCAACATGGCCAGCGCCATCGCTGGCGGCTTGCTGAGCCACGGCCTGACGCCGCGCCAGTTGCTCGTGGTCGAGCCCTTTGCCGCCACGCGCGAGGCCCTGAAGGCTGGCCACGGCATCGACGCCCTGCCCGCCGCCGACGAGCGCCTCGCGGCGGCCAGCCTGGTCATCTGGGCCGTCAAGCCCCAGGTGTTTGCCGAGGCGACCCAGCCGGTCGCGCCCTTCACGCGCCAGGCCCTGCACCTGTCGGTGGCCGCCGGCATCCCCACCGACGCGATCGCGCGCTGGCTGGGCACCGAGCGCATCGTGCGCGCCATGCCCAACACGCCGGCCCTGGTCGGCCTGGGGATGACCGGCCTGTTCGCGCGCGCCGGCGCCCAGGCCGACGATCGCCGCCAGGTCGAGCGCGTGCTGGCCGGCACCGGCCAGACGCTGTGGGTGACCGAGGAAACCCAGCTGGACGCCGTGACGGCGCTGTCGGGCTCGGGCCCGGCCTACGTGTTCTATTTCCTCGAAGCCATGGCCCAGGCCGGCCAGGACATGGGGCTGCCGGCCGAGCAGGCGCTGCAACTCGCGCTGGGCACCTTCGTGGGCGCCGCCACGCTGGCCCAGCGTTCGCCCGAGGCCCCCGCCACGCTGCGCGAACGCGTGACCAGCAAAGGCGGCACCACGTTTGCGGCGTTGGAATCCCTGCGTGGCAGCCAGGTGGCCGAGCACTTCATCACCGCGATGAAGGCCGCGCAGGCCCGCTCGGCCGAGCTGGGCGCCGAATTCGGGCGCTGAGCATGCACGCCCACCCCGACGCGCAGGCGCCCACCGCGCCGCCGGCCCCGGCGCGCATGCAACGGGTGTTGGTGCTGGGCTCGGGCGGCGCCGGCAAGTCCACCCTGGCCCAGACCCTGGCCGCGCGCACCGGCTTGCCGCTGGTCCACCTCGATCGCCTGTACTGGCAACCCGGCTGGGTGGAGCCGCCCAAACCCGCCTGGCGGGCCACGCTGGCGCAGCTGATCGCCCAGCCGGCCTGGATCCTCGACGGCAACTACGGCGGCACGCTGGAGGACCGCCTGGCGGCCTGCGACACCGTGTTGCTGATCGATGTGCCCACGCACGTCTGCCTGTGGCGCATCGTCAAGCGCCGCTGGCTGAACGCAGGGCGCGCCCGGCCCGACATGGCGCCGGGCTGCGCCGAAAAGCTGGACTGGCCCTTTGTGTGGTGGGTGGCCACCTACCGCCGCCAGCGCCTGCCGGCCTTGCGGGCCCGGTTGCGGGCCCTGCCCGCCACCACCCGCGTGCGGGTGCTGCGCCACGAGGCCGACCTGCTGCGCTGGCTTGCGACCTTGCCCGACGAACGGCCGCCTTCGGCCTCCGCATCGCTTCAGCATTGAAACGAGGAGTATGGTGCCATCACCGTTTTCAATTCAACGGCAACACACCCATACTCCTCACAGAATGGCATAGGCAGATGCCACGCCAGCGAACAGCGCCACCCCCATCCAGTGGCTTTTGCTGAAGGCGGTGAAACACCCTTCGCGCGTGCGGTCCTTGATCAGGTGGTGGTGCCAGACGATCTGCACCGCAATGGCGGCACAACCCAGCCAGAACGGCCACGGCAGGTGACGCAGGGCCAGGGCCCACAGCAGCAGGTTCAGCACGAAGAAGCCCAGCACCGCCGCCACATCGAAGCGCCCCAGCGTGATGGCCGAGGTGCGCATGCCGATCTTCAGGTCGTCGTCGCGGTCGACCATCGCGTACTCGGTGTCGTAGGCCAGCACCAGGCACAGGTTGCCCAGCCACATCAACCAGGCCTCGGCCGGCACGCGGCCCTGCACCGCGGCGTAGGCGATCACGATGCCGAAGTTGAACGCGATGCCCAGCACCGCCTGCGGCATGGCGAAAAACCGCTTGGTGAAGGGGTACAGGATGGTCACCAGCACCGCCGGCACCGACCACGCCACCGCCTCCCAGCGCGTGGTCAGTACCAGGCCCAGCGACACCAGGGTCAGCACCGCGCCCAGCAGCAAGGCCTCGGTCACCGACACCTGGCCCGAGGTGATGGGCCGATTGACCGTGCGCTTGACGTGGCGGTCGAAGTCGCGGTCGGCCACGTCGTTGATGCAGCAGCCCGCGCTGCGCATGAGCACCGTGCCCAGCACGAAAACGGTGAGCAGGTGCCAGCCCGGAAAACCACCCGAGGCCGCCCACAGCGCCGCCAGCGTGGGCCAGACCAGCACCAGCCAGCCCGCAGGCCGGTCGAAACGGATCAGGTTCAGGTACAGGGCCAGCTTGCGCCGCCACAGCGGCGCGGGCGACGGTGAAGAGGGGGGCACCGAAAGCGGCGCGGGAGCGGGAGCAGCCATGGGCTGAGCATACTGCGCGCCCCGTCGGACCCCTGGCCGCGGATGGACTGGCTGGCTGGAGTCGCCTGACCGCGGCAGTCGCCCGGGCGGCTGCCTGCACGCCGCTGCGCTGCTGCAATGCCGCCACAGGGCGCCCCGGCGTCCGCCAACTGGAGCCCTCGCAGATGCGCATTCAACAAGTGGCCGGCGCCATCGGCGCCGAAATTCACGGCATCGATCTGGCCCGCGGCCTGAGTGCCAGCGAGGCCCAGGCCGTGCGCGACGCCTTCCTGACACACCAGGTCATCTTCTTTCGCGACCAGGCGCTGACGCCCGAGGCCTTCATGGCCTTTGCCGAGGCCATGGGCACACCGGTGGAGTACCCCTTCGTCAAAGGCATTGCCGGCTTCCCCCAGATCATCGAGGTGAAAAAGCTGGAGACCGAGCGCGTGAATTTCGGTGGCATCTGGCATTCGGACACCACCTACCTGGACGAGCCGCCCATGGGCTCGATGCTGCTCGCGCGCGAGGTGCCGCCCTACGGCGGCGACACCTTGTTCGCCAGCCAGTACGCGGCCTACGAGGCCTTGTCGGATGGGATGAAGCGCATCCTCGATCCGCTGGTGGGCATTTCCAGCTCGGCCAAGGCCGACGTCAGCAAAACGCGCGAAGACCGCCTGCGCAGCGACGGCAAGGACGAGGCACCCCGCGACTACCTGGCCACCCATCCGGTGGTGCGCACCCACCCCGAGACGGGGCGCAAGGCCTTGTTCGTCAACGTGGCCCACACCGCCGGCATCGAGGGCCTGACCGAGGCGGAAAGTGCGCCGCTGCTGCAGTTCCTGTTCGCACACCAGGTCAAGCCCGAGTTCACCTGCCGCTTTGTGTGGCAGCCCGGCTCGCTGGCCTTCTGGGACAACCGCTGCGCGCAGCACAACCCCGTCAACGACTACCACGGCCACCGCCGCGTCATGCACCGCATCACGCTGGCGGGCGACCGGCCGCGCTGAAGCACCACGCAGTCGCCATGCTGTTTTGATACAAAAGAGTATTCACCCCTTGTCGTTGTGAATGAATCGACAAAAGGCCCATACTCCCAACTTCATTCAAAACGACGACGCGGGCCAGCACCGAACCTGGTGCGGGCTGCGGTCAGCCTGACATGCAGCACGCCCCCTCGTCGTGGCTCACCAGGGATCGGTGCCTCACCCGAATCCCCATCCGCCATGGGCGCGAGCGGCTGGCCAGGCCCTGAAGCCCGCCAAGCCGCAGCCGCCGTGAACGGCGTTCAAACCGTCAGCAGGCCTGCCGCCTGGCTGATGCTGAACCACAGACCGGTGGCCGTGACCGCCACGCCCGCCGTGACGGCCGAGCGCGCAAAGCTGCTGGCCTGCAGCCGGTTCAGCGCGCTCGAGATGCCCACCATCACCCCCCACTGGATCAAGACGAAGCCCAGCAGGTAGGCGTACAAGGCGGTGGGCTCAGCCCCCACGATGGACTCGCCGTAGGCGTAGCCGTGGAACCCCCCCGCCACCGGCAGCAGCACCCACAACCCCTGGGCCGGTGCCAGCTGACGCGTCCACACCAGGGCACCTGCCAGCACCACTGACAAAGCCACCCACAGCTCAGAGCCTGGCACATCCACCCGGTTGAGGTGCAAAACCGTGCCGAGCAGCGCGGCCAGGACAAAGGCCCCCGCCAAGCCGGCCCGCAAGGCCGCTGGCCGCTTGGCGATGAGCCAAGCCGCCGCGACGATGAAGGCCAGGTGGTCCAGCCCGATGACGGGATGCGCCAGGCCAGACAGCAGGCCTTGCGTGAACGTGCTCGGCATGGCGCCATCCATGGCGTGGTGCGCCTGTGCGCCCAGCGAGGTGCCCAGCAGCGCCAGACCGGCGAGGGTGGACGGGAACGTGCGTGTCATGAAGATCTCCTTCTTGCGTGATGAAAGTGGTGACCGGCCAGCCTCACCCAGACCGGGCGAGGCGGGGCCCGTCGATCGGGGCGGCATTGATGGCGCCGGCGCAGGGCCTGTGGCGCGGCGGCCAGGGTCTGGGTCTGGGTCTGGGTCTGGGCCACGCGTCCGCAGCGCGCATCCGGGCCTCCGTGGATGTGCAGATCGGCGTGCGCTCCGGCGCGTGGCGCAGGCTGGCCCGCCGCGGCCGTCGGCTGCGCTGGGCAGGAATCGCTGGGAAACGGCATGGGCCGAAGAGGCCCGCAGCGCGGGCGTGGCCCCTCAGGCTGCATCCGCGGGAAGCGCACCAGCACCTCATCGAGCGAGCGGGCGGGCCCGTTCGCCACCACCGGCCTGTCGCCCCGCGCGGGGTTGCGCCCTGCCTTGCGCGGTGGCTTGCCGGCCCGCAGCGGGCGCGTCACGCCCATGGCGAACCGCAGCCAGCCGGCCAGCGGCCCTGTCCAGTGGTGGATGCAATGCACCCACACCATCGGCAGTCGGAATCCCGACGTTCGCCCCATGCAACACCCATGCCTGTACCGGCCAACCACCCGTGGCCTGTGAACGATGTGCAGGGGAATGTCGCTGAGCGATGCGGCGCCAGGGCGCAGCCGCCCTCGCCGGCCACGCGTCTGGCGCGCAGCCTCACCCGGTTCACACGCCATCCCGCTGCGTCCCAGTCAGCGACAGGCCGGTCTCCGGGCTCACAGAGTTCAGCGCGTGGACGCGACTGAGGCCGACACACACCTTCCCGCTTGCGCAGTGGTGGCCGTCACCGGGGGTGACGACGCGTGGCCGACATCTCTGATTACCGTTGCGGGTGCAGCACAGGATTGGTGGCCGAGCCACGCACCTGTTTCCCGTTTCACTTCATGCCCTGCGGGGGATGAAGCACCTGTCGTGCGGGCGGATTCTAAGGGCGCCCCCGCAGGCGTCGGCCACCGACGCGTCGCCTCGGGCACGCCGGGGCGGACCTCACCAGCCCAGGGCCAGGTGCAGCGGCAGGTAGATCGCCATGCCCACGGCGATGGCCCCCGGCATGGCGTAGCCGGTGTGTTTGCGCCAGAACACGAAGGCCGCGGCGGCCAGGGCCGCCCAGACGCGCGCGTCGGTCCAGGACAGGCTGAACTGCCCGCCGCTGAAGGCCAGCTCGGGCGCGATGACGGCGCCGAGTGCGGCAATGGGCGCGTACTGCAGGCCGCGCCCGGCCCAGGCCGGCAGCGGCCATTCCTTGTTCGAGAGGAAGAAGAAGCAGCGCGCGATCACCGTGGTCGCGGTCAGGCCCACGATGACGAGCAGGGTCCAGAGGTCGGTGCCGCTCACCGCAGCCCCCCGGTGAAGTGCGCCACAGTGCGCGTGGCCTGGCGTGCGGCCATGAGCGCGGCCTGGCGCTCGAACTGAAGTACGGCTGGGCCAGCCCAGCGCCACGTCACCCGTGGTAGGGCGCCCGGCACCTGTCCAACGGGTGCCGCTGCCGCAACCGGCGCGCGCACGACGATTGCACGGGTGCGGCCCGTGCAAAGGAAAGAAAACAAGGGGTATGCTGCCATCACCGTTTCACTTTGAACGCAGAGGGGTTGATACATCTTTCTTTTTCGGCTCGAGCAGCATGCAGACCGCCACCGCCACGGCAATGCCCACCACGATGTTCAGCCGCAGCGGCAGCGTGTAGGTCAGGCAGGCGACGATGCCGGCCAGCACGGCCGCCAGGCCACGCAGCCAGGTCGTGGCCAGCGCGCAGGTCAGGGCCAGCAGCGCCAGCGTGGCCGCGAACGCCAGGCCCCAGCCCGGCGGAATCGCGCTGCCCAGGAAGATGCCGGCGATGGAGGCGCTTTGCCAGAACACCCAGTTGATGCTGTTGCCGCCCCAGAGGTAGGCCAGCTGCGCCCGCCGCGCCTGTTCGGTGACGGGCGACTTGGGAAAGCGCTTCACGAACAGCACGTAGGTCAGGTCGCCGGTGCTGTAGCCCAGCACCAGGCGCTTGAGGCGCGGCATGTAGATGAAGTACTGCCGCAGGTGCAGGCTGAACACCACGAAGCGCAGGTTCACGCACATGGCGGTGGCCAGGATGACCCACATGGGCGCGGCGCCGGCGATGAGCGGGATGGTGGCCAGCTGCGCGCTGCCCGCGAACACCAGCAGCGTCATGGCCAGGGCCTCGACGGTGCTCATGCCCGAATTGATCATGGCCACGCCGGTCATGAAGGCCCAGGCCGTGAGGCCCACGGACACGCCCGCCATTTCGCGCGCGCCCACCCAGAACAAGGGGTGGCGCACGGTGCGGGCCAGCTGGTCGACACGGTGCGCGAGCAAGGCGCCCAGGCCCCGCGCCTCGGTGTCCTGGGCCTGCGCCAGCGCGCGCAGGTCGGGCTCGGTGTCAGCCAAGGCGCTGCCCCGGCACCAGCGCAAAGCCGCGCAGGAAATCGCCGGCGCCCAGGCGTTTGCCCCCGGCGCGCTGCAGCTGGGTCAGCACCAGGCGTTCCTCGGCCCGTGGCCCGCAGGCCACCACGATGCCCTGCGCATCGGCGCGCAGGATGTCGCCCGGCTGCACACCGGTCGCCGCCGGTTCATCGGCTGGCACCACCTGGGCTTGCCAGAGCTTGATCGCTTCGGACTTGCCGTCCTGCGTCAGCGTGGTAGCCGCGCCCGGAAAGGGGTCGAAGGCGCGCACACGGCGCGCGATGACGGCGGCCGGCTGCTGCCAGTCGACCTGCGCCTCGGCCTTGTCGATCTTGTGGGCGTAGGTGATGCCTTCGGCAGGTTGCGGCACCGCGGCGGGTGCCTGCCCGTCTGCCGCCGCCTGCAGGACTTGCGCCATCAGCGTGCCGCCCTGCTCGGCCAGGCGGTCGTGCAGGCTGCCCGTGGTGTCGTCCGCGGCAATCTCGGTCTCGCCCACCCGCAGCATGTCGCCCGTGTCCAGGCCGGCGTCCATCTGCATGATGGTGACGCCCGTGCGCGCGTCGCCCGCCTCGATGGCGCGGTGGATGGGCGCCGCGCCACGCCAGCGCGGCAGCAACGAGGCGTGGATGTTCAGGCAGCCCAGGCGCAGGCCGTGGCCCCGCATGGCGTCCAGCACCCACTGGGGCAGGATGAGGCCGTAAGCGGCCACGATCATGGCATCGGCCTGGGCCGCCAGGATCTGGGCCTGCGCGGCCTGGGCGTCTTCGGGGTATTTGCCATCCAGCCGCAGGCTGCGCGGCTGCGCCACGGGCAGGTCGTGCGCCAGCGCAAACTGTTTGACGGGGGAGGGCTGCAGCTTCAGGCCCCGGCCGGCGGGGCGGTCGGGCTGGGTCAGCACCAGGCCGATGTCGTGGCCTTGCGCGTGCAGCTGGGCCAGGGCGACGCGCGCAAATTCGGGCGTGCCCGCAAAAATCAATCTCATGCCGCGATTATCTCGCGTCGCCCCGTGTCGATTATGGAAATCCGGGTATGGCGCCCTGGCCGTTTATCTGCAAACGGTAGTGCATTCATACCCCGAAAATCACCCCATTCGGCGACTCAGCGGCCCAGCACCCGGTCCGGCAGGTATTCGTCGGCAGGGTGCCAGCGGCGCACCACGCCTTGCGGGTCGATGTAGATGTGCAGCAGGCGGTTCCAGGGGCCCAGGCTGTAGCGCCAGGTCCAGACCTCGCCCGTGAACGCGTGCACGCCCGTGATCTGGAACGGCGGCCCGAATTCGCGCAGCACGTCGTCCCGCGTCCAGCGATCAACCTGGATGCGTCCGAAGGCGGCCTCGTCCATCGCCTGCGTCACGGCCAGCACCTGGCCACTGGCGTTCAGGTCGACGTTGTACACGCGTTGACCTGCAGGCTGAGCGGAGTATTGCAGCCTCTCCGTCGCACCTCCATCGGCATTCAGCCGATACTGGGCAGTTGGCGTACCGAGGCGTTCCAGCACGGTGGCCCGGTCGCTGCCCAGCGGCAGGCGCGCCGGATCGCTGGCACAGCCCAGCAGCAAGCCCGCCACCAGGGCCAGCCCCAAAGCGGTCGCCCCTCGCCGGGCGCTGCGCGCCGAGGGCACGACGGCGGCGGAGCGCGGCAGACGCGCCCCCGCCGCAGGAGGGTTCAAAGCCGGGGCTGCGCTGGGCATGTCAGGCCACCTTCTGGTCTTGCCGATCGTGCTTTTGCTGCTTGAGCAGCTTGGTCTTGATGCGGCCTTGCTTGAACGAGGACAGGTATTCCACGAAGACCTTGCCCATGAGGTGATCCATCTCGTGCTGCAGGCACACGGCCAGCAGGCCATCGGCCTCGATCTCGAACGGCTGGCCCTGGGCGTTCTGCGCCACGACCTTGACGGCCACGGCCCGCTCCACGCCGTCGTAGATGCCCGGCACGGAGAGGCAGCCCTCCTCGCCCTTCACGCGCTCGGGGCTGGCCCAGAGGATGCGGGGGTTGATGACCACCAGCGGCTGGTCGCGCGATTCGGACACGTCGATGACCACCAGGCGCTGGTGGAAGTCGACCTGCGTCGCCGCCAGGCCAATGCCTTTGGCGTCGTACATGGTCTCGAACATGTCGTCGATCTGGCGCTGCAGCGCGGCGTCGAACACGGTGACCTCGCGGGCCACGGTGTGCAGGCGCGGATCGGGATAACGGAGGATGGGTAATACAGCCATGATGAATGCTCGTCAGTTGTGGCTATTTTCCCGATTTTCCAGAGCAAGCGCCTCGCATCTGGCTACATTTCGTTGCTCATTCAAGTGCTTGGCGACAAAATCAAGCAGAATTTGTCAAGCCATCCTGCCCAATTCGAACAATATGAAACTCGTTTTTCCCCCCGCAACGATTGCCGCCGCCACCCTGGCGACGCTATTGCTGCCCGGTTGGGCACAGGCTCAGGCCGGCAACTACCCCATCACCCCGCAACAGCGCGCCGCGGCCCAGGCCGTGGCCGAGCAGGGCGTGGCCATGTCCGAGCTGGCCCCCGATGCACCCGATGAGTACACCGTGCGCCGTGGCGACACGCTGTGGGGCATTTCGGCCAAGTTCCTGCGCAACCCGTGGCGCTGGCCCGCTTTGTGGGGCATGAACCTGGAGCAGATCCGCAACCCGCACCTCATTTACCCCGGGCAGCGCCTGTGGCTGGAGAAGGTCGACGGCCGCGCCCGCCTGCGCATGGGCCAGGCCCGCGACGGCGCCCTGGAAACCGTGCGCGTGACGCCCCGCAACCGCATCGAGGCGCTGGACGCCTCGCCGCTGCCGACGCTGGCCCCGCACCTGATCGAACCGTTCCTGGCCCAGCCGCTGGTGCTGGACGACGAGGCCCTGAACAGCGCACCGCGCGTGGTGGCCACGCAGGAACACCGCGTGCTGGTGAACTCTGGTGACCGGGCCTATGCCCGCGGCCCCAAGGACGACCCGCTGCTGCTGAACGCCGAGACGCCCGCAAGCTACCGCGTGTTCCGCGAAGCCACGCCGCTCAAGGACCCCGAAACCGGCGACATCCTGGGCTACGAAGGCCACTACGTCGGCCAGGTCAAGCTGGTGCGCGGCGAATCGAACGAGAACGTGCCCGACCCGGTCGATCCGCCCATCACCCAGGTGCCCGACGCGGGCAAGGAGCAGTACTGGCCGCAGCCGCAACCCGCCTCGCGCGTGTCGAGCTGGTTCAACAAGCGCAGCGACGACCTGCCCGTGCCCGCCACCATCGACGTGCTGAGCACGGTGCAGGAGATCCGCCCCGGTGACCGCCTGGTGCCCGAGCCCGACGCCGACATGCGCACCTACAACCCGCGGGCACCGATCCAGCTCGTCGATGGCCGGGTGATCAGCGTCTATGGCGAAGCCGTGTCCATGGTCGGTCAGAACCAGATCGCGTCGATCAACCGCGGCGCGCGCGATGGCATGGAGCCTGGCCAGGTGGTGGCCCTGTTCTCGACCGGCCGCACCGTGCGCGACCTGACGCGCGAAGGCGACCGCGAACGCATCAAGCTGCCCGACGAACGCAATGGCCTGGCCATGGTGTTCAAGGTCTACGAGAAGGTCTCGTACATCCTGGTGCTGCAGATCAACGATGGCGTGAAAGCCGGCGACCGCATCGTCAACCCCTGATCCATTGACGGGAGTATGAACCGATTGCCGTTTTAAAACGAACGGGCATTTCTTCATACTCCATCAACAGTTGATCATTCAACGGGCAGCAGGCCTTGGCCTTCTGCCCGTTTTCGTGTCAGCATGCACCGATGGACACGGATGAACTGCGCCTTTGGCTGCGCCTGCTGCACACCCCCGGTATCGGCAACCATGCCGCCCGCAAGCTGCTGGCGGCGCTGGGCCTGCCCGAGCACATCTTCGCGGCGCCCGCCTCGGTGCTGGATGCCGTGGTCGGCCCCAAGCAAGCCCAGGCCCTGAAGCGCGAGCCCGACGACCTGCCCCAGCGCCTCGCCACGTGCCAGGACTGGCTGGCCGCCAGCGCCCGGGATGGCCTGCCCCGCACGGTGCTCAGCCTGGCCGACGCGCGGTATCCCGCCTGCCTGCTGCAGATCGAAGACCCGCCCCCGGTGCTGTTCGTGCTGGGCGATCTCGCCCGGCTGGCTCGGCATGACCCGCGCCAAAGCCTGGCCATCGTGGGGTCGCGCAACCCCACCCCGCAAGGCAGCCAGACGGCGCGTGCCTTCGCGCGCCACCTCGCACAGCAGGGCCTGACCATCGTGTCCGGGCTGGCGCACGGCATCGACGCCGCCGCGCATGCGGGCGCCCTGGAGGCGGCGGCCGCGCCCGTGCCGACCCTGGCCCTGGTCGGCACCGGGCTGGACCGCGTCTACCCCCGCCAGAACCAGGCCCTGGCGCGCGACGTGGCCCAGCGCGGCCTGCTGCTGAGCGAGTTCGCGCCCGGCACCCCGCCGCTGCCCAGCAACTTCCCCAAGCGCAACCGCCTGATCGCCGGCCTGTCGCGCGGCACGCTGGTGGTCGAGGCCGCGCTGCAGTCCGGTTCACTGATCACGGCACGCCTGGCGGGTGAGCAAGGCAAGGACGTGTTTGCCATCCCGGGGTCCATCCATGGCACGCAATCGCGCGGCTGCCATGCCTTGATCCGTGAGGGCGCCCGGCTGGTCGAATCCGTGCAAGACATCCTCGACGAATGGTCCTGGCAAAGCGCGCCCTCAACAGTCCGCCCACCGGACGGCGCACCCGACGGCGACGGGCGACCCGGCACTGCCACGACAACCACGCAGTGCAGCGCTTCAATGGCAATCACCACAGCACCTGACGCCGAGGATGACGAACTGCTGCGCGCCATGGGCGCCGACCCCATCGGCCTGGACGCCTTGCAGGCGCGCACGGGCTGGCCCACGCCCCAGCTGCAGGCGCGGCTGCTGGAGCTGGAGCTGGAAGGCCGTGTGGGCCGCCTGCCCGGCCAGCTGTTTCAGGCTCTGGGCTTGGGGTAGCTGGCATCGATCCCCTGGCATGGATCGCTGGCGCCTTGGGCGTGGCTGGTGCGGGCTGGCCATGCCATGGCGCCCAGGAGGCCATCGCCCAGCGCCAGGAACCCCCACGCATATCGCGCGAGCATGGCACGTCACAACCGGCTGCACGGCGTGCGCAACCCAGCACGGTCAGCAAGATGGCTGCGAAGGTTCTGTCGCGCACGCACCTGCCGTGGCCGCGGCGGACACCCGGATGGCCAAGGTGCGCTGGACACTGTGGAAGCTGTGCGCATGGGTCGCCAATGCGGGCTTCCGTGTGAGGAATCTGCACCATTCTGAAGACCAGCGCAGCCGAGCGACGGAATGTGGGTCCATGCGCTGACCCAGCGACCGCCGGTCATGACCACCTTCTGCAGATCGATGCAGCCCCTGTCCATGCTGGCGCCGATGTCGCAGCGGTTCACACGCCGAACCAGGCATGACCCAGGATGTGCTGGGCCGCCCAACTGCCGCTCGCTACAACAGGCGCGTGGGCTCGGCCTCGAGCTTGGCGATGGCCATGCGCGTGGCGCGCACGGTCAGGGCCTCTTCTTCGGTCGGATAGATCAAACCGGCCTGCAAGAAGGAGGCCAGGCGCCGGGCCTGGATGAGGTAGCTGTGGCCCGCCGCCGTGGTGAACAGGTGAATCTGGCCGCGCTCGCTGCGCCAGGCGTACTGCACCTGCAGCGACTGGTCCAGGTGATGCAGCTGGAACCACTGGCCGATTTCGAGCTCCCGCGCCCAGGCCAGCATGCCTTCGCTGGGATCCGAGCCGCCGTGCGTGATGACTTCGAGCGCCGAGGCATCCACCCCCAGCATGAGCTCGATGCTCGTGGGGTCCAGCATCACATCGCCCGCGGCGTCGTCGGTGACCACGTCTTCCAGCGAGGCCAGGCTGCGCGCCAGCTGCTCGATCTGCTCGGTCGTGATCGCATTCGCACGGTTGAGGAAGGCCTGCGCCACGGCGTCGTTGAGGGACTTGATGTGCCCCTCCTGCGTGTCGGGCGCCAGGTTGAGCATGTCCATGCCCTTGCGCAAGCGGCTCAGCAAATTGGGCAAGGCCTGGATCACGGCCGTGCGCTCACGGCTCGTGGGTTTGGGGCTCGCCGCCCACACCAGGTCGGTGGCCGTGCGCTTGAGGGCCAGGGTTTCGGCATGCTGGCCCCCATGACGGACCGCCCCCATGGCCATGACATCGGCCCACACCTTGAACACGAACTCGCGCACCACGTCGCTCACCGGCATGGTGTCCAGCAGCTTGCGCAACTCGATCGTGTACTGGATCGACAAGGCGTCTTTTTGCTCGACCTGCTGGGCAATCGACACCACGCGTTGGGTCAAATCGCCGCCCGCCAAGTGGCGTGTCAGGAATTTCTTGAACTCGTCGAACACCAGCTGGAACACGCGCTTGCCGGTCTCGGGGTACTGCTCGATCACCTGCACCACGCGGCGGATTTCGGCCTCCAGCCGACCGCCCTGCAAGCCGGCCGCATCGAAGCCCAACACGCAGGCACCCATGCGGTCGATCAGCTGGCGCGCCGGGTGGTCCATGCTGCTGAAGAAGTCCGGGTCCACCATGGCCACGCGCAACACGGGAATCTGCAGCCGCGCAAACCACACGCGCACCACCGGCGGAATGCGCTCTTCCGCCAGGATGGCCTGGAACATCAAGGCCACCACCTCGACGATGGCTTTCTCGCCCTCTTTGTCGGTGCGCTTCTTGAGCTTGTCGGCCCGCTCGTCCACATACCGCGCGACCAGGCCCACGTTGACCGTGCCGCCCGGCTCGCGCTGCAGCAGGATGGTGGCCGGAAAGCCGTCGTCCTTGGTCCGCAGGGCTTCGACCAGCCCCGGCGAGGGCACCAGCGGGTGCGCGGCATCGAAGTCATCGATGCGGTCGGACAACAGCCGTCGCAACTGGCCCAGCACCCCTTGGGCGCGCTGGCGCATCCGCAGCATGGGCGTCAAGGCCGTGAGCAAGCGCGTTTCCAGCTCGGCCGACGGCATGCCATGCACATGCACCACACCACCCGCCCCCGGTATGGTCCCCGGGACGTCGGACTGTTGCCCCATGGCCGCCACAGACTCGACCGAGCCCTGGGCCACGCTCCAGCCACCCAAACCCGGCCCGCCACCGGCCACCAGCTCGCCTCCCACGGTCTGCACAGCCGGCCCGCCAGGGGCAGGCTGACCTGCGGCACCTGAGCGACCGCCCGCCGACGCCCCTGCCGGGCCCACGTCGGCCGCCCGGCGCATCAAAGGCCGCAGATCGATCTGCTGAAGCACACCCTGCTCGATCAGGAAGGCGTTGGCCTGGTGGTAGGCCTCGGTCAACAGCTGGGCCAGTGCAGCCCGCAACGGCTCGTGCACGATCGCCCAGGCCTCGCGGCTCATGCCGACGTCCAGCCACTGCTCGATCACCATGCGCGTCAGCACATCGGGATGCAACACATCCTTGTGGGACAGGTCCTGGCTGCCATCGAGGTGGCGCACGCGCACGCGCAAGTCACTGAGCTCCTGCGCGGCCATGTCGTTCACGGCCAGGCTCAGGCGCGAGGCAATGATGCGGGTCTCGACCTCTTCATCCCCGACCAGGGCCAGGGTGGTGGGCAGCATGACGGGGCCACCCATGCGCGTTTCGCCGCCGGAAAGCGCACCCTGCCAGGCTTGACGCATGCCCTCGACCCAGCGCGAGGCGTTCTGAGTCAGGCCCTGGGAAGCGGCCTGCATCTGGATGGCCTGGCGGCCATCCTTGACGTCTGCAGCCTGCAGCGTCCGTTTGGCGATGTCGGCAAAGGACGGCAAGGCCTTCTCCACTTCCTTGACGAAGCGGTCGCGAACCTCGATCGCCAGGAAACGGGATTGCGCGGAGGGCCTTGGGTCAGACATGCGCCAATGCTAACGCCCTACAGGCTCAAACCACTGCGCCCGCATTCGGATCATTGGGATCCAATTCACGCTTGCTGCCTTTGATGAGGTCTTCGCGGCGGATGCCCAGCCACAGCGCGATCGACGCCGCCACGAACACCGACGAATAGATGCCGAAGCAGATGCCGATCGTCAGCGCCATGGCGAAGTAATGCAGGGTCTCGCCCCCGAAGAACAGCATGGACAGGACCATGAACTGGGTCGAACCGTGCGTGATGATGGTGCGCCCGATGTTCATCGTGATGGCGTGGTTGACCACGGCCTCGGGGTCCATGCGGCGTTCGCGCCGGAAGGCCTCGCGGATCCGGTCGAAGATCACCACCGACTCGTTGACCGAGTACCCCAACACCGCCAACACCGCAGCCAGCACAGAGAGCGAGAACTCCCACTGGAACAGGGCAAAAAAGCCCAGGATGATGACCACGTCGTGCAGGTTGGCCACGATGCCGGCCACCGCATACTTCCATTCGAAGCGGATGGCCAGATAGATCATGATGCCCACGACCACGAAGGCCAGGGCCTTCAGGCCATTGATGGTCAGCTCTTCGCCCACCTGGGGCCCCACGAACTCGTTGCGATCGAGCTTGACGGTGGGGTCCTTGGCCTTCAGCGCCGCCATCAGCTTGTCGGTCTGTTGCTCAGAGCTCTCCCCTTTTTGCACCGGCAGGCGGATCAACACGTCGCGCGACGAGCCGAAGTTCTGCACCTGCACGTCCCGGTAACCCAGGCCCCCCACGGTGCTGCGGATCTGGTTCAGATCGGCCGATTGCTCATAGCGCACCTGCAGCAGCGTGCCGCCCGTGAACTCGACCGACAGGTGCAAGCCCTTGGTGACGATGAAAAACACCGCCGCCACGAACATGACCACCGACACCATGTTCAGCGCCAGCTTGTGGCGCATGAACGGAACATCGCGATGTACTTTGAAAAATTCCATGGTGAAGCTCCGCTCAGTCTGCCGTGGTCACGCTGGTGCTCGAACCGCTCGTGCCGGGACGCCACACCGTGCCGATGGACACCGTCTTGAGTTTCTTCTTGCCGCCGTACCAGAAGTTCACCAGGCCACGCGACACGACGACGGCCGAGAACATGCTGGTCAGGATGCCCAGGCAATGCACCACGGCAAAGCCGCGCACCGGACCGGATCCGAAGGCCAGCAAGGCAATGCCGGCGATCAGCGAGGTGACGTTGGAGTCCATGATGGTGGCCCAGGCCCGGTCGTACCCCAGGTGGATGGCCATTTGGGGGGACGCGCCGCCGCGCAGCTCTTCCCGCACCCGTTCGTTGATCAGCACGTTGGCGTCGATCGCCATGCCCAGCGTCAACGCGATGGCGGCAATGCCCGGCAGGGTCAGGGTCGCCTGCAGCATGGACAGCAGGGCCGTCAGCATGACTAGGTTCACCGTCAAGGCGATGGCCGAGAACACCCCGAACAGGTGGTAGTACAGGATCATGAACACCGCGATGCCCACGAAGCCCCACAACACGCTGTGGAAGCCCTTGCTGATGTTCTCCTTGCCCAGGCTGGGGCCGATGGTGCGCTCTTCGATGATTTCCATCGGCGCGGCCAGCGAGCCGGCCCGCAGCAGCAGGGCCAGGTCATTGGCTTCGGCGATGCCCATCGAGCCCGAAATCTGGAAGCGGTTGCCCAGCTCGTCGTTGATCGACGGCGCCGTCAGCACCTCGCCCTTGCCCTTTTCGAACAGCACGATGGCCATGCGCTTGTTCAGGTTGCGCCGGCTGGTTTCCTTCATCACCTGGCCGCCCTTGGCGTCCACGGTCAGGTCCACCTTGGGCTGCTGGTTGCGGCTGTCGATGCCGGCCTGCGCGTCGGTCAGGTTCTCACCCGTCAACAGCACCTGCTTCTTGAGGATGACGCGGCGGCCATCGCGGTCCAGGAAGGCCTCGGAACCAAACGGCACCGGGCCGTTGCCCATCTCGGCCGCATGGCCCTCGGTGCTCTCGTCCACCAGGCGCATTTCCAGCGTGGCCGTGCGGCCGATGATGCGCTTGGCCTGCGCCGGGTCCTGCATGCCGGGCAGCTGCACCACGATGCGATCGAGGCCCTGCTGCTGAATGACGGGCTCGGCCACGCCCAGCTCGTTGATGCGGTTGTGCAGCGTGGTGATGTTCTGCTTGAGCGCCTGGTCCTGCATCTGACGCAGGGCCTCGGGTTTGAAGCTGAACACCACGCGGTCGGCGCCACCGGCGCCGTTCACCACCTGCAGGTCAGGCATCTGATCGCGTACCGCGCGCGTCACGGCATCGCGCACGTCGTCTCCGCTGACGCGCACCTCGATCTGCTCCGCCGACCGCGTCACGCCCGAATGCTGAATCTTCTTGTCGCGGAACACGCTGCGCAGGTCGTCGACATAGGTGTCGATGCGCTTGTCCATGGCGGCAGCCATGTCGACCCGCATCATGAAGTGCACGCCACCGCGCAAATCCAGGCCCAGGTACATGGGGCGGGCGTTGAGCTTGGTCAGCCAATCGGGCGAGCGCGACAGCAGCGTCATGGCCACGGTGTAGCTGGGGTCCTCGGCGCTGGGGTTCAGGGTGCGATCGATCACGTCCTTGGCCTTGGCCTGCGTGTCTTCGCTGCCGAGGCGCACGCGCAGCGAGGTGCCGTCGAACTGCACACCCTCGTTGGCGATGTTGGCCGCCTTCAGGCCATCCACCACCTGCGTCTGAACCACCTCGGTGACCTTGGCCGTGGCCTTGCCTGGTGACACCTGCACCGAGGGCGCTTCCCCATAGAAATTGGGCAGCGTGTAAATGATGCTGACCAGCACCACGAGGGCGATCAGCACGTACTTCCAGAGGGGATAACGGTTCATGGAGCGCTTTCAGGCCAGACCCCGGGGGCCTGGATCCAACCGGCCGAGCAGCGCGCGCGGCGCCGCGCGTGACGTCACTTCAGGGTGTTCTTGGGCATCACGCCCACGATGGCCGAGCGCTGGAGGCGGATTTCGACGTTGGTGGCCACTTCCAGGCTGACGAAGTTCTCGTCCATCTTGGTGATGCGGCCCAGCAGGCCGCCGGCCGTGACCACTTCATCGCCCTTGGCCAGGGCATCGATCATGGCGCGATGCTCTTTTTGCTTGCGCATCTGCGGGCGGATCATGACGAAATACATCACCGCAAAAATGGCAACGAACGGCAGCATGCTCATCAAAGAGCCTTGCAGGCCGCCGCCAGCGGCTGCGGCGGGGGCGGCAGTCTGTGCAAACGCGGACGAAATCAGCACGTGGAAATCCTATGCAAGTGGAAGGCACACGCCCCAGGACATGAGGCGCGACAAAGACTTGGCCCGCTTTGGGCAAGCCGGTCATTGTATGCGGGCGTATCAAGCCCGGAACAGGCCAGGGATTCGGGGGCCGACGGGGCGCCGCCGCCTCTTGGGGACCGCCCTGGCCACGGCAGACCATCGCCGCGGATGGGCTCGGACGCACGCCGAGCTCACCTCGCTCAGACGCTCAAGGGCACCCTGCAAGGGTTCGCCGGTCGCTGTGTCGCGTTCATGCAGCCGCCCATCAGCAGTGCCTTGACCATCCAAATCGACCAAGCAGTATGCCCCACTTCTCGTTTCACTTGAAACGGGAATGGATGCATACTCCTCATGCCGCCCGTTGCTGAACCGGCGCCCCCTGCTGTTGCAGGCTGGCCCAGCGGGCCCGGGCTGCCGCCAGGTTGCGGGCCTTGACGTGGCCATAACCCCGGATGCTGTCGGGCACGCTGGCGATCTCGACCGCGCGGCCATGGGTCTCGGCACTCAACGCAGCCAGCACCGGCTCGAGCAGGGCCCGGTATTCCCCGATCAGCGCGCGCTCCGTGCGCCGCTCCTCCGTCCGCCCGAAGACATCGAGCCAGGTGCCCCGCAGGCCTTTGAACCGCGCCAACACGCCGAACACCTTCAGCATGTAGCCGCCGTAGGTCTGCTTCTGCAGCTCGCCCTGCGCGTTCGCCTTGGCCAGCAACGGCGGCGCCAGGTGAAACTTGAGCTGGAAGTCGCCTTCAAAACTTGCGGCAATCCGGGCCTTGAACGCCGGATCGCTGTGCAGGCGCGCCACCTCGTACTCGTCCTTGTAGGCCATGAGCTTGAACAGGTTGCGCGCGACGGCCTCGGTCAGCGCCGTGCGCGGCTTGGTGGCCCCCGGCGCGGGGCCCAGGGCCTGCTCGGCCTGCTGCACGCGCGCCACAAAGGCCTGGTACTGCTCGGCGTAGGCGGCGTTCTGGTAGTCGGTCAGGAATGCGACGCGACGGCGCACCAGGTGATCCACGGTTTCGCGTGGCTTGAACTGGATGACTTGCGGGCTTTCGCCGCCCGCCGTTTTCACGGCTTCGGCAAAGGCCTGGGCGCGGGCGGCCGCCTGGCGCCCCCATTCAAAGGCCGCCTGGTTGGCCGCGACCTGCACGGCGTTGAGCTCCATGGCGCGCATCAGGCTCTCCCGGTGCAGCGGAATCCAGCCCCGCTGCCAGGCGAAGCCCAGCACCATGGGGTTGACGTACAGCGTGTCGCCCATCAGCGCCTTGGCGGCGGCATCGAAGTCCAGCGTCGCCAGCCCCTCCGCGCCCACGGCCTTGAGCAGCTCCTGCTCGCAGGCGCTCTGGGGATTCCGCCAATCGGCGTTGCGCACAAACCCCGCCGTGGGCGCGCCGTGCGCGTTCAGGGCGATGTGGGTACGGCCTTCGCGCAAGCGGGCCAGGGTTTCTTCGTGCACGGCCACGATGGGATCGCAGGCCAGCACCAGGTCGGCAGCCGCCGTGCGCACGCGCGTGGTCTGGATGTCGCTCTGCTGCGGCGCGATCAGCACATGGCTCCAGGTCGCACCACCCTTTTGCGCCAGCCCGGCGGCGTCCTGCGTGACGATGCCCTTGCCCTCGATGTGAGCAGCCACCCCCAGCAGCTGGCCGATGGTGATGACCCCCGTGCCGCCCACGCCCGCCACCACGATGCCCCAGGGGTCGGCGCCCGTTTGCGGCACCGGCAGCGTCGGCTCGTCCAGCGGGCCCAGGTCGCCCGGCGCCTGGGTGGCGCGGGCCCCGGTCTGCTTGCGCAGCTGCCCGCCCTCCACCGTCACGAAGCTGGGGCAGAACCCCTTCAGGCAGCTGTAGTCCTTGTTGCAGCTGCTCTGGTTGATGGTGCGCTTGCGGCCGAACTCGGTCTCCAGCGGCTCCACCGACAGGCAGTTGCTCTGCACGCCGCAATCGCCGCAGCCCTCGCACACCAGCTCGTTGATGACCACGCGCTTGGCCGGATCCACCATCTTGCCGCGCTTGCGGCGGCGGCGCTTCTCGGTGGCGCAGGTCTGGTCGTACAGGATGACGGTGACGCCGGGCGTCTCGCGCAGCTCACGCTGGATGGCGTCCAGCTCGTCGCGATGGCGCACCTGCACCGGCCGACCTTCGTAGGTCCCTGGCACGCTCACGCCGTCGTACTTCTGCGGCTCGTCCGTCACCAGCACCAGTCGCTTCACGCCTTCGGCGTGCATGCTCTCGGCGATCTGCAGCACCGAGTGCCCCTCGGGCCGCTCGCCCACACGCTGGCCACCGGTCATGGCCACCGCGTCGTTGTAGAGGATCTTGTAGGTGATGTTCACGCCCGCCGCGATGCTCTGGCGGATCGCCAGCAGGCCGCTGTGGAAGTAGGTGCCGTCGCCCAGGTTGGCAAAAATGTGCTTTTCGTTGCTGAAGGCCTGCTGCCCGACCCAGGGCACGCCTTCCCCGCCCATCTGCGTGAAGCCGATCGTGGGGCGGTCCGGCATCCAGGTGGCCATGTAATGGCAGCCGATGCCGCCCATGGCCCGCGAGCCCTCGGGCACCCGCGTGCTGGTGTTGTGCGGGCAGCCCGAGCAAAACCAGGGCACGCGCACGGCGTCAGCCATTTCGGCACCGGCGCCCAGCTTGAGCTCGACCAGCGAGCGCTCGTTGGCCTCGAGCAGCGCCATCTGCGTCTCGATGCGCGCGCGCAGGTCGCTGCCCAGCTGGTTGAACAGCCCGGTGTGCTTGAGCCGCTTGACCAAGGCCCGCGCGATGAGGGCCGGGTTCAGGTCGGCATTGGCGCGCAGCAGCGTGTTGGCCGTGGGGTTGGGGCGCGACCACTCACCGCCGGCAAAGCCCTCGGCATCGTGCTCTTCCTCGCTGGCGAACTTGCCCACCACGCTGGGCCGCACATCGGCGCGCCAGTTGTACAGCTCTTCCTTCAGCTGGTACTCGATCATCTGGCGCTTTTCTTCCACCACCAGGATCTCCTGCAGGCCAGTGGCGAACTCGCGCGTCAGCTGGGCCTCCAGCGGCCACACCACGCCCACCTTGTGCAGGCGGATGCCGATCTGGCGGCAGGTCTCGTCGTCCAGCCCCAGGTCCAGCAAGGCCTGACGCGTGTCGTTGTAGGCCTTGCCGCTGGCCATGATGCCGAAGCGGTCGTTCGGCCCCTGGATCACGTTGTGGTTCAGGCGGTTGGCGCGGATGTACGCCAGCGCCGCATACCACTTGTAATGCATCAGGCGCGCCTCCTGCTCCAGCGGCGCGTCGGGCCAGCGGATGTGCAGGCCGCCCGGCGGCATCTGGAAATCCGTGGGCATGACGATCTTGACGCGGTCCGGGTCGATGGTGACCGTGGCGCTCGACTCGACGATTTCCTGAATCGTCTTCAGGCCCGCCCACACGCCTGAAAAGCGGCTCAGCGCAAACGCGTGGATGCCCAGATCCAGGATTTCCTGCACGTTGGCCGGAAAGAACACCGGCGAGCCGCAGGCCTTGAAGATGTGGTCGCTCTGGTGCGCGGCGGTGCTGCTCTTGCTGATGTGGTCGTCGCCCGCAACGGCGATCACGCCACCCCATTCGGTGGTGCCAGCCATGTTGGCGTGCTTGAACACGTCCGAGCAGCGGTCCACCCCCGGCCCCTTGCCATACCAGATGCTGAACACGCCATCGAACCGGTTCGAGCCCGCGGGCGCATACCCCAGCTGCTGGGTGCCCCAGACCGCCGTGGCGGCCAGCTCTTCGTTCACGCCCGGTTGAAAGACGATGTGCCGCTCTTTCAGGTGCGGGGCGGCGGCCCACAGGGCCTGGTCGTAGCCGCCCAGCGGCGAGCCGCGGTAGCCGCTGATGAACCCGGCCGTGCGTTTGCCCAGCCGGGCATCGCGTTGCTGCTGCAGCATGGGCAGCTTCACCAGGGCGTGGATGCCGCTCATGAACGCCTGCCCCAGGTCGAGCCGGTATTTGTCCTCCAGGCTCACGGTTTCCAGGGCGCGGCGAACGTGGTCGGGTAGCGGTGCGTTCATCGTGGTCTCCAGCCGAGCTGTGTGCGCTCGGGTTGTTGTGTGATCGGGCTGGCCGATGCCTGCTGCACGCGTCCACCCGTGCAGCCAGTGTAGAGACGGGGCCGCATTTTGTCTTTGCGTTTTATGCCCATAAAACGCAAGATAGCGAATGAATCTTGCTCAGAAATCCATTCTCATGAACGAATTAGATCGATTTGACCGCGCCATCCTGCGCGAGCTGCAGGCCGACGGGCGTTTGTCGAATGCCGAGCTGGCACAGCGCGTCGGCCTGTCGGCCGCGCCCTGCTGGCGCCGCGTGCGCCAGCTGGAGCAGGCCGGCTACATCCTGGGCTACCGCGCGGTGGTCGACCGCCACAAGATCGGCCTGGACGTGCTGGCCTTCGTGCGCCTGGATGCCGACCGCAACTCGGGAGCCGTCACGCGCGAACTCGAGGAGGCCATTCGCCAGGTGCCCGAGATCATCGGCTGCCACTACATCAGCGGCTCGGGCACCTTCGAGCTCGAAGTCGTGGCCCGGGACCTGCGCGCCTTCAGCGACTTCACGCGCGAGGTGCTGCTGAATCTGCCCCACGTCAAGGACCTGCACACCAGCTTCTCGCTGGGCGAGGTGAAGTCACAGGCCGTGCTGCCGCTGCCCCCTGCCTGAAGAACTTACAGTATCAAGCCCTGTCGTTGACAAAATCAACGGCAACTCATGCATACATCCATTTGCGTGACCAAGGCAAGCCCTGGGCCGATTCGCCGGCGCGGTGGCACAGCACCTGGAACAGCGAGATTTCGTCGTGCTCGAACGCCCAGGCACAACCGGCCAGGTACACGCGCCAGATGCGCCAGGTGCGCTCGGTCACCATGGCGCGCAGCTCGGCCGTCTGCGCCTCGAAGGCCTCGCTCCACAGGCTCAGCGTGCGGGCGTAATGGCGGCGCAGGCTCTCCACGTCGATGGCCTCCAGCCCGCCCAGCTGCATGTCGGTCAGCACGGTGCCGATGTGGGGCAGCTCGCCATCGGGGAAGACGTACTTGTCGATGAAACGGCCGCCGCCATAGCTGGTCTCGCGGTTGAAGGCGTCGCTGGACGTGATGCCGTGGTTCAGCGCCCAGCCACCGGGCGTGAGCAGGTCGTGGATGCGGCGGAAATACGGCACCAGGTTCTTCAGCCCCACGTGCTCGAACATGCCGACGCTGGAGATGCGGTCGAACTGCCCGGGGATGTCGCGGTAGTCCTGCAGCCGGATGTCCACGCGGTCGGCCAGCCCGGCCTGCGCCACGCGCTCGCGCGCCAGCTCGTACTGGTTTTGCGACAGGGTCACGCCCACGCCCCGAATGTCGAAACGCTGGGCCGCGCGGATCAGCAGCGCGCCCCAGCCGCAGCCGATGTCGAGCAGCGTGTGGCCGGGCGCCAGGCGCAGCTTGTTCAGGATGTGGTCGATTTTCTGGGTCTGCGCCTCGGCCAGGGTTTCCTCGCCGGTCTCGAAGTAGGCGCAGGAATAGACCATGGCCGGGTCCAGCCAACGGGCGTAGAAGTCGTTCGACACGTCGTAGTGGTACTGGATGGCCTGCTCGTCCGTGTGCCGCGTGTGGCGGCCCAGCTCCGTCACCTTGCTCATCATGCGCTGCAGCCACGACGAGCGGCCCACGAACTGCAGGTCCTCGTCCTGGACCGGCTCCCGACCGTTGGTGCCCTGCGGGTTGCCGCGCGACAGGGCGTGGGCCATGTCCAGCACCTCGCTCACCGAGCCCTCGACGTTGATGTGGCCTTCGACATAGGCCTCGCCCAGGCTGTCCAGGCTGGGGCTGAGCATGGCGGCCGCCCCTTTGGCATCCACGATGTCCACGCGCAGGCGCGGCGGTTCGTGCTCGCCCAGGTTGACCCAGTCCTCGCCTTCCTCCCGCCAACGCACGGCCAGCGGCAAGTTGAGCTCCTTGCGCATGCGAACCGCCCAGGCACCCAGTGCCGAGCGAATGGCCCCATCCAGGTACGCCGCCATCTCAGATCTCCTTCCAAGTGACACCGCTGCAACCAGGGCGGCAAGCCCCGACCACAAGGCAAACAGGAAAAACCTATCACAGACTGCGCGCGCTGCGTGTCAGCCGAGAGCGACCATGTGCGGCGCGCCCCGGCATGGTGTTCGGCGTGGCTTGCCACCTCAGACCCCTCATGGGCAGAGTATGAATCCATTGTCGATAATCAGAAATTGCCAATGGCACCATACCCCTGAATTTCGTCACAACACCTCCACCCTCGCCGCAGGGTCAGGCGAACTTTCCCCCGCCATGCATACTCCATGGCTGGGTCTGCCCCTGTGCAGCGCCCATCCACCGTCCATGCCTCACGCCGCCCGCGGGCAGGCCGTCGACGACCCAAGCCCCTGCCCTTGTCTGCCATGCCTGTGCTGTCCCGCTTTTTGCTCACCGCCTGCCTGCTGATCGCGTCCACGCTGGGCGCCTGGCCGACGCCGGCCCTGGCCGCCTCGTCGCTGGTGCGCACCGACCAGGTGACGGCCCGGCTGCTGGTGCATGCGCCCCAGGGCGTGCTCGGCAACGACGGCGGGGGCACCGCCAGCCTCGGCGCGCCCGCATCGCCATCCGGCTTCACCCTGCCCGGCACCCCGGCAGCCCCGGCCATGGACATGGCCCCCGCGCCGAACAGCGAAGCCGCCACGGCGGCGGCCAGCGCAGCCGCGTCGGCCCAGGCCGCGTCCCCGGTGTGGCTGGGCCTGGCCCTGCAGCATGCGCCGGGCTGGCACACCTACTGGAAGAACCCCGGCGACTCAGGCCTGCCCACCAGCCTGACCTGGACGCTGCCGCCCGGCGTGGAAGCCGATGACATCGACTGGCCCGCGCCCGAGAAGATCTTCGTCGGCGACCTGGCCAACTACGGCTACGAGGGCGAGGTGCTGCTGCCCATCCGCCTGCGCTTCACGCCCGACTTCCGCCCCAATGGCCAGGCCAGCCTGCCGGTGGCGCTGACGGCCACCTGGCTGGTCTGCAAGCAGGAATGCATCCCGCAAACGGGCGAGTTCAAGCTGGACGTGCCCTTGCGCAGCTCCACCGCCCTCGACGGCGCCCGGTTCGAGGCCGCCTGGGCGGCCCGGCCCCAGGCCCTGTCGACCGACGGCCAGCAGCTGACGCTGAGCGACGATGGCCAGCGCCTGCACCTGCGGCTGGCCGACCTGCCCGCCAGCTGGCGCGGCCAGCCGCTCGAGCTGATCAGCGAAACACCCAACGTGGTGGTGAACGCGGCCCGCCTGGCATCTGGCCGGCCGGCCGACGCGAGCCTGACCCACCGTCAGTGGGCCCAGGCCTGGGATGGCACGGCCTGGACCGCCTCGGTGCCGGTGTCCGACCTGCGCGGCGACAGCCCGGCCCACATGGCCTGGGTGGTCACGCACGGCGACCAGGCCTGGCGTGCCGAGCTGCCGGTATCGGGCAGCTGGCCGGCCGTCGCACCGCCCGCCGAGGTATCGCCCGCCCTGCAGGCGGCGCTGGCCGCCAATGCGCAGGCCCCGGCCACGTCCGAAGCCACGCGCGCCCCGCTCACGAACTGGCTGCTGGCCCTGGGCGGCGCGCTGCTGGGCGGCCTGCTGCTCAACCTCATGCCCTGCGTGTTCCCCGTGCTGGCCATCAAGCTGCTGGGCTTTGCCCAAACCGACGACCGCGCCCGCACGCGCGCCAGCGGCGCCGGCTATGTGCTGGGCGTGGTGGCCACCTGCCTGGCGCTGGGCGGGGTGATGCTCGCCCTGCGGGCTGCCGGCCAGCAGCTGGGCTGGGGCTTCCAGTTGCAGTCGCCGTGGATGGTGGCCGGTCTGGCCACGCTGTTCACGCTGATCGCGCTCAACCTGTTCGGCCTGTTCGAGGTGCCCGGCCTGCGCACCCAGGCCATGCCCACGCAGCTGCGCGCCCACCCGCTGCTGGACAACGTCTACGCCGGGGTGCTGGCCGTGGTGGTGGCCTCGCCCTGCACGGCGCCCTTCATGGGCGCCTCGATCGGCCTGGCCATCGGCCTGCCGGCCTGGCAGGCGCTGGGCATTTTTGCCGCGCTGGGCGTGGGCATGGCCTTGCCGGTGATCGCGGCCATGCTGTTCCCCGGCGTGGGCCGCTGGCTGCCGCGGTCGGGCAGCTGGATGCAGCACTTCCGCCAGTTCCTCGCCTTTCCGATGCTGGCCACCGTGGTCTGGCTGCTGTGGGTGCTGGGACAGCAGGTCGGGCTCGACGGCCTCATCGCCTTCCTCGCCGTGCTGGTCGCCCTGAGCCTGGCCCTGTGGACGCTGCGCCTGCGCACGCGCCGCGCCTGGCTGGCCACCGTGGCCGGCGTGTTGGTGCTGGCCTGGACCCTGCACTGGGCCTGGCCGCAGCTGCAGGCCACGCCGGGCCCGGTGGCCGCCGAGGCCGCCGACACGGGCACCGCCACCGCGTCGGACTGGCAGCCCTGGTCGGCCGAGGCCGTGACCCGCACCGTGGCCGCCGGCCAGGCGGTGTTCGTGGACTACACCGCGGCCTGGTGCGTCACCTGCCAGTTCAACAAGAAGACCACCCTGTCCGACCCCGCCGTGCTGGCCGACTTTGCCCGGCGCGGCGTGCGCCTGATGCGCGCCGACTGGACGCGGCAGGACCCCGCCATCAGCGCCGCGCTGCAGGCCCTGGGCCGCAGCGGCGTGCCGGTCTACGTGCTGCATGCGCCCGGCCAGACGCCCCGCGTGTTCACCGAGGTGCTGCGGGCCGGCGAGCTGCACGCCGCCCTGGCGCAGCTGCCCATGAATCCGTCGCGCTGAGTCTGGTCAATTGGCAGAGTATGGCGCCGTTCCCGTTTTCAAATGAACGGAGAAAGGCTGATACTTCGCTCACTCAATCGGCGATCTGACATCACGCCCCTGCGCTGGGCAGTGGGCATTTGAGCGCAGCTGGCAGTGGTGCACGGCGTGCGGCCCGCCCTGGTGGGCTTGCTGTCCGGGTGACGCCTCGTCGCGAGGCGTCAGAGGTGGGCTGCCCTGGCAGCCATGGGCAGCCGCAGCACGTCTGCACAGCCCTTCAGCCCAGCACCTCTGCGCAAGTCCGACGCGCGCCGCACCTCATGCGAGCCCGCCCCCACCTCTGCATGCGCGCCGGCATGCCCGGGCACAAGCCCCTCGTCGCGAGGGGCCAGACCCTCAGCCGACCACGATGTTCTCGTAGTAGGGGATCAGCACGTCCTTGCTGCCCGCGGGCACCTGGCCCAGCATGCTCACGGTGACGGGGTGCACCACGTCGGCGGCGGTCATCACCTCGATGAAGGACGGGCCCTGGTGCGCCAGCGCGCGCGCCACGGCGCCTTCCAGGTCGGCAAAGCGCGTCACGCGTTCGCTGTGCATGCCAAAGCCCTGGGCGATGTTGGCGTAGTGCGTGCCGCCCAGCTTGCTGATGGCGTGGTAGTCCTCGCCGTACATGATCTGCTGGCCGTGGATGGACATGCCCCAGACCTGGTTGTTCAGCACCACGTTGAGGATGGGCAGGCCATGGCGGACCATGGTGTCGAAGTCCTGGATGTGGAAGCCCAGGGCGCCGTCGCCGGTCAGGTGCACCACGCGCCGGCCCGGGCAGGCGATCTGGCCGCCGATGGCGAAGCCGGGGCCGATGCCCAGGCAACCCAGGTAGCCGTGCGTGAGCAGGCTGGCCGGGGTGTTGACCGGCGTGATGGCCGAGGCCCACGAGGCGGACTCGCCGCCATCGAACACGTAGAGCGCATCGGGCCCTGCGGCCTCGGCCACCACGCGCGCCGCGTGCAACGGGTGGATGCCGCTGGCCGATTCGGCCTCGGGAAACTGCTGGGCAAACAGGCCGTTCACGCGGCGCGCCTGCGCCAGCCAGTCGGCATGGCCCGCGGTCTGCTGGCGGCGGGCCAGCTCGGCCGTCAGCGCCTTCAGGGTTTCATCGGCCTGGGCGGCAATCGCCAGCTGCACGTCGCGGATGCGGCCGATCTCGCCGGCATCGCTGTGCACCTGCACCAGCTGCGCCGCGTGCGGCACCACGGCGCCCGAGCGGCCGCCCAACAACATGCCCATGCGGCCGCCCAGCAGCAGCACCAGATCGGGGCGCTCCACGCCGATGGCGGGCAGCGCGGCCAGGCCGGGCGCGGGGCCGCAGGCGTGCGAATGCGTCGGCGGCAGCACGCCAGCGGCCAGGGACTTGGTGAACACCGGCACCGCATGCGCGGCCGTGAAGGCCTGCAGCGCCTGGGCCGTGGCGGGGTTGGCGGCCTCGTTGCCGGCGATGACGACCGGGCGCTTGGCCGCCAGCAGCAGGTCGGCCAGGGCCTGCACCGATTCGGGCGCGGGCGCCGTGCGCGGCTGCACGTTCACGCCCGTGGGCCGCGTGGCGCGCTCGGCCGGCACGCTCATGTGCAGCACGTCGATGGGCACCTCCAGCAGCACGGGGCCGCGCGGGTGGGTCATGGCCTTGCGAATGGCCATGGCGGCCAGGTCGGCCATGCGCTCGGTGGTGGGCACGCTGATGGCCCATTTCGTGGCCGGCCGCGCCAGCGCCACCTGGTCGATGCCGCCTTGCAGGGCGTTGGTCTCCACCTCGCGCACCGGCGGTGCGCCGACGATGAACAGCACCGGCGAGCCATCGAGCTTGGCGTTCGCCATGGCCGACACGCCGTTGGTGAAGCCCGGCCCCGAGGTGATGGCGCACACGCCGAGCTTGCCCGTGATGCGCGCATAGGCGTCGGCGGCGTGTCCTGCAGCGGACTCGTGGCGGAAGTCCAGCAACGCGATGTCGCGCGTCAGGCAGCCCTTGAGCAAGGCCTCGAGGTGCCCGCCGTGCAAGGCAAAGACCTGGTCGACCCCCGCCTCCTTGAGGGTCTGGGCCAGGATGTCGCCACCGCTGAGGGAGGTGCTGTCGGTCATGGTTTGTCTCCTTGTCGCCTGTGAAATCTTTACTTATAGTGGACTTTAAATTGAACCCAGCCGTTTCGGCAAGCGGCTGAAAACCCGAGGACGACAGGAGACAAGCCGATGACAGCGACGCGTTTTTCAGGCCGGGTGGCCGTGATCACGGGAGGTGCCTCGGGCATCGGGGCCGCGCTGGCGCGGCGGCTGCATGGCGAGGGCGCGCAGGTGCTGATCGCCGACCTCAACGAGGCGCAAGGCCAGGCGCTGGCGGGCGAGCTGGGCGAGCGCGCGCGCTTTCAGGCCACCGACGTCGCCTCGCAAGCCTCGGTGGAGGCGCTGGTGGCCACCGCGGTGCGCACCTGGGGCCGGCTGGACATGCTGTTCAACAACGCCGGCGTCGGCAACCTCTCGCGCATCGAGGCCCTGGCGCCGGCCGACTGGCAGCGCGTGATGGCCATCAACCTCGATGGCGTGTTTTTCGGCATCCGCGCGGCGTTGCCCGTCATGCAGGCCCAAGGCGGCGGCGCCATCGTCAACACGGCCTCGGCCTCGGGTCTGGCGGCCGACTTCGGCTTTGCCGCCTACAACGCGGCCAAGGCGGCGGTCATCAACCTCACGCGCACGGCCGCCCTCGACAACGCCGCCCGCGGCATCCGGGTGAACGCCGTCTGCCCCGGCCCTGTGGACACGCCCATCCTGGCGGGCGTGAGTGCGCTGCGGGGCGACTGGGAAGCCCGTGTGCCCATGCAGCGCTTTGCCCGGCCCGAGGAAATCGCCGCCGTCATGGCCTTCCTGGCCAGCGACGAGGCCTCGTACCTGACCGGCGCCGCCATCCCCGTGGATGGCGGCCTCACCGCCCACACAGGCCAGCCCAACCTGCTGGCGGCCCTGGGCCAGTGACGGCTCACGTCGCGCATGGCATGCACAGTATCCATACCTTTCCGATGATTTTTCATCGATAAACTACCCATACCCCATCACAACAACAACGCCCGGCCCAGCGCGCGCCAGGCCCCAGGAGACCCCTCATGCTCGCCGTTCAGAAAACCGACGTGCACCAGCCGCTCACGCTGCAGGATGTGCCCACCCCCCAGCACTGCGGCCCCGACCAGGTGCTGATCCAGATCCACGCCACCGGCATCTGCGGCAGCGACCTGCACCTGGCGCACTGGACCGGCTGGCCTGCCGAGCGCCTGCCACTGACCCTGGGCCACGAGTTTTCGGGCGTGGTGACCGCCGTGGGCGAGCGCGTGCGCCAGCCCACCGTGGGCGCACGCGTGGTCGTGCAGTCCGACGTGGTCTGCGGGCAGTGCGAGGCCTGCCGGCGCGGTGACACGGCGCGCTGCGCCCAGCTGGGCTTCATCGGCGTCACGCATGCCGGCGCCTTCTGCTCGCACATCGCCGTGGCGGCCAGCAGCTGCCTCACCCTGCCCGACGCGCTGGACCTGGACATCGCGGCCCTGGCCGAGCCCCTGGCCGTGGCGCGCTGCGCGCTGCGCACCTCGGGCCTGCAGGCCGGCGACACGGCCCTGGTGCTGGGGCCGGGCAGCATCGGCCAGGCCATTGCCCTGCAGGCGCTGGACCTGGGCGCACGCCACGTCGTGGTGGCTGGGCTGAACGACGAGGCCCGGCTGGCCCAATGCCAGGCGCTGGGCCTGACGCACACCGTGGACCTGGCCCACGACACCGTGCCCCAGGCCTTGCAGCGCCTGACCGGCGAGGCCACGGTGCAGCACGTGTTCGAGGCCACGGGCCACCCGCAAAGCATTGCCGACGGGCTGGGCGTGTTGGGCGTGGGCGGCGTGCTCACGGTCTGTGGCGTGCACTTTCAGCCCGCCACCGTGGACACCCGGCTCATCGTGATGAACCGGCTGCAGGTGCGCGGCTCGCTGGGCTCGGCCACGCAGGACTGGCACGAGGTGCTGGCGTTCATGGCCCGCCGCGGTGCCGACCTGGCGCCCATGATCACCCACCGCGTGCCGCTGCAGGCGTTCGAGCGCGGCTTCGAGCTGGCGCGGTCCAAGGCCGCCTCGAAAGTGCTGCTGCTGCCCACGGCCTGACACCACGGCGGTCGCGCCCGCAGCCAGCCAGGCCGCGTGCGCAGGCCCATATCTGGGTATAGGCCAATTTCCGTTGTTCAAAAAATGGCAACCACCCCATACCCCATCCATGCATTCCAACAACCGCCAGGCGATGTGGGTGGCGCAGGCGCGTGCCCATCACACCCACCCCAGGAGACACCCCCATGCAACGACGCGATTTCTGCCGCACCGCCGGCCTGGCCGCGCTGGCCACCACCGCCCCCTGGGCCCAGGCAGCCGACGAGGCCTTTCCCAGCAAGCCGATCAAGATCATCGTGCCCAGCCCGCCGGGCGGGCAGAACGACACCCTGGCCCGCAACATCGGCGTGGCCGCGTCCAAGACGCTGGGCCAGCCCATCGTCGTCGACTACAAGCCCGGCGTGGGCGGCAGCCTGGGCTCCGAGTTCGTGGCCCGCTCGCCTGCCGACGGCTACACGCTGCTGATCTCGCTGAGCGCCACGCTGGCCGTGAGTTCCGCGGTCTACAGCAAGCTGAAGTACGACCCGCGCGCCGACCTGCGCTGCGTGACCGAGGTCATCCTGAGCCGCGGCGTGCTGGTGGTGAACAGCGCCCTGCCCATCCACGACATCCAGGGGCTGATCGCCTACTCCAAGGCCAGGCCCGATCAGCTCGCCATGGCGAACTGGGGCCTGGGCTCGGCCGCCCACACCACGCAGGACATCCTCAACCGCCAGTTCGGCGCCAAGCTGCTGCAGGTGCCCTACAAAGGCGAAACCCAGATCCTCACCGACCTGATCGGCGGCCAAGTGGGCTTTGCCATGCTGTCCGCGCCCACCACGCAGGCCAACCTCCAGGGCGGCAAGATCCGGCCCATCGCCATCGTGGGCACGCAGCGGCTGGCCATCCTGCCCGGCGTCAAGACCATGACCGAGCAAGGCTTCTTCCACGAATCGTGGGACATGGACGGGCCGCTGGGCCTGTTCGCGCCCAAGGACACGCCGCTACCCATCCTGCGCAAGCTCAACGCCGCGTTTGCGCCCGCCGCCACCACGCCGCGCATGCAGGCCTTCGCCAAGGAATTCGGCGTCACGCTGCTGGGCAACGGGCTCGACGACGCGCAGGCGCACTTCCTCAAGTACTTCGACGCGATCAAGAAGGTGACGCAGGCCACCGGCGTGATCCTGGATTGATGCGGCCGCGGCGCCGCTGCTTCCGGCGGCCGGCAGAGTCCTGCCGTCACCATCCGGCCGGGGCAGCCGGGTCGCGGTGGGCGATCCGGGGCGCGTGACGCTGCCTTCTTGCCGCGTCCGCGCAGGGCGATGCAGCTGGCGCCGCTCGGCTGGATCGCACTCAACCGCATGCAAGGCCGGCGGCCAGTCCTGGCGCACGCAGCGCCAGGCGACCGGCACAGGCGCTGTTGTGGCGCCTGACATGCACCTGGGGTATGACCAGGTTGGCGATTGTTATTCATCGACAACGGCCTGATACTGCACACCCCATACCACGCCGCATCGGAACGCGCTTGCGCGTTGCCACATCGATCCGTGACGCGGGCGCTGACGCGGCGGTCGCCCGTTGGCAACGCCGCCCATGGGGCCGCGATGGCCCTGCCCGGGCAGTACACACCAAGCATCAAGTCCAGCCTGGGACCCCTGCTTTCATACTGGCCATGACAGAATCGCCCCCACCATGGCCCTCTCCGAAACCGCCAAAGCTGCCCGGCGGCAACGCCTGGTGGACAGCGCCCACGCCCTCATCCGTGAATCGGGTGCGGGCTTTTCCATGCTGCAGCTGGCCGAACACGCCGGCGTGAGCCCGGCCACGCCCTACAACCTGCTGGGCTCCAAGACCGAGGTGCTGCACCACGTCATCCGCGACGAGTTCGCGCGCTTCAGCCAGCGCCTGGCCCGGCAAGCGCAGGCCGAGCGGCCGCTGGATCGCCTGCTGCAGGCCACCGACCTGGTGGTCACCCACTACGCCGACGAGCCGGCCTTCTACCGCGGCCTGTACCGCGCCGCGCTGGGCACCGAGGTGCGCGGCATGATGAGCGACCTGGGCCAGACGCTGTGGTGCCAGCTGGTGTCGCAGGCCGTGGCGGCCGGCGACCTCTCGCCGCGCATCCCGGCCGCCGAGCTCACGGCCGTGCTGCTGCGCGCCATGGCCGGCACCACCCAGGCCTGGCTGGCCGAAGACTGGCCCACCGACCGCTTTGCCGCCGAAATGACGCGCGCCACACGCCTGCTGCTGCTGGGCCTGGTCAGCGACGCCGACCGCGCCCGGCTGCTGGCCAGCCTGTCCCCCTGAGCCCAGTCGGCCCGCCGCCAACCAGGGGGCGGGCGGACTGCAGCCGGGGTGTCTGCCGCGCCGGGCCTGAGGGACAGCCCGCACGGTGGACTCGCCGACAATGGCTGCCATGAGCACGACTTTCGCCCCCCTGCAGAACGACACCTTTTTGCGCGCCTGCCGGCGCCAGGCCACGCCCTACACGCCCCTGTGGCTGATGCGCCAGGCCGGCCGCTACCTGCCCGAGTACAAGGCCACGCGCGCCCAGGCCGGCAGCTTCATGGGCCTGGCCACGAACGTGGACTACGCCACCGAGGTCACGCTGCAGCCCCTGGCGCGCTTTCCGCTGGACGCGGCCATCCTGTTCTCCGACATCCTCACCGTGCCCGACGCCATGGGCCTGGGCCTGTCGTTCGCCGAGGGCGAAGGTCCGCGCTTTGCCAAGGTGGTGCGCGACGAGGCCGCCGTGGCCGCACTGGCCGTGCCCGACATGGACAAGCTGCGCTACGTGTTCGACGCCGTCACCAGCATTCGCCGCGCCCTGAACGGCCGCGTGCCGCTGATCGGCTTCTCGGGCAGCCCGTGGACGCTGGCCTGCTACATGGTCGAAGGCCAGGGCAGCGACGACTACCGCCTGGTCAAGGGCCTGATGTATGCGCGCCCCGACCTCATGCACCGCATCCTGGCCATCAACGCCGACAGCGTGGCCGCCTACCTGAACGCGCAGATCGACGCCGGCGCCCAGGCCGTGATGATCTTCGACAGCTGGGGCGGCGTGCTGGCCGACGGCGCCTTCCAGGCCTTCAGCCTGGCCTACACCCAGCGCGTGCTGGCCCAGCTCCAGCGCACCGGCGCAGATGGCGCGGACGTGCCGCGCATCGTCTTCACCAAGGGCGGCGGCCTCTGGTTGACCGAGATGCAGGCGCTGGACTGCGAGGTGCTGGGTCTGGACTGGACCGTGAACCTGGGCCGGGCTCGCGCCCTGGTCGGCGGCGAGGTGGGCGGCCCCGGCAAGGCCCTGCAGGGCAACATCGACCCCAACGTGCTGTTCGCCCCGCCCGAGCGCATCGCCGAACAGGTGCAGGCCGTGCTGGGCAGCTTTGGCCCCGCTCACACGGACCCCGCCACCACCGGCCCCACGCACATCTTCAACCTGGGCCACGGCATCAGCCAGTTCACCCCGCCCGAGCACGTCGCCGCGCTGGTCGAGGCTGTGCACAGCCGCTCGCGCCGCACGCTGCGCTGAAGGGCGTGCGACCGCCCCATGGCCCGCCCGTGACCACGCATCGCGCACTTGTGCACAGGCGCGTCGACACGGCGCCAAAGGACAGTTTTCCCCAGCCCCTATTCACGGCCTGGGCCACATGGCCCAAGTTGTTGATTTACATGACTTCACCCCCCTGCTCAATCGGCAGGCAATCCAATGGAAGCCGCATGGGGCAAGGCTTTGGCACCTTGTGCCTGTGGATTTCAACAAAATTATCCACAGAAGCTGGGTGGCAATCCACATTGTCCATTCAATCAACCACTTGCGAGCATCTGTGAATTTTTCAGCTCACGATGAACTCCTGTTCGCAGCCTGTGGATAAGGTGTGGGTGTCGGTGGAAGAGTCGGCAACCTGGGGCGCGATCCAGCAACCCGGCCGGCCTGTCGGACATCGCGGCGTTGTGCCACCGGTGTCGCGGCCGGAAAGCGCCGAATTGCGGGCTTGTGCACCGCGACTCACGCCCATCTGATCCCAGAAATGGTGACAATTTCGTTGTCAAGACTTGACTTATGCACACAAGCGTGCCGTGGCCGACGACCTGATCCACAGGCCTACCCCCTGCTGAACAATATGTGCAAGTGATTGATTTCAAAGACATCACCACCATCCGCCGCCGCCCCTCCCATCCAGCCCCAAGCCCGTGCCGCAAGGCGGGCGGCGCCATTGGACCAGGTTTTTCAACAAAGTTATCCACAGACTTCCATCCACACACCCCTCTTGCCTTAAAAACAAAGCCTTAGCCACCAAAGTGAAGATCCTTTCGAACTTGAAAGCCGTGACCCCATGACGCATCCGGTCTGCCTGACCGTGGCCGTGGCCACACCGACCCACAGCGCCTTGTCCACCCCCCTCAGCTACGCCAGCGCCCAGGATTGGCCCCCGGGTCAACTGCTGCGCGTGCCGCTGGGCGCGCGCGATGTGCTCGGCGTGGTGTGGGACCACCCCGGCGGCGCGGCCCCCGATCCGGGAGAACGGTCGCTGCGCGCCGTGGTGGAGGTCTGGGACGCCCTGCCCCCCTTGGACGCCCACTGGCGCGCCTTGGTGGCCTTTGCCGCGCGCTACTACCAGCGCAGCGTGGGCGAAATGGCCCTGGCCGCCCTGCCGCCCGCCATGCGCACGCTGAACCAAGAGCAGCTGGCGCGCCGCCTGGCCAAGCTGGCCCCCAAGGCCCCCGCCCCGCGCAGGCGCACCGCCAAAGCCTCGCAGGCAACTGCTTCCGAGACGGCCCTGGCAACCGCCGAGGGCAGCCCGGCCGCGCCTGGCCATGGGGCCGATCAGCCCCTGGCGGCCCGCGAGGTGCCGCCCGCGCTCACGCTGCAGCAGCGCGAGGTGCTGCAGGCGCTGTCCACCCAGCCCGGCACCTTCCTGTTGCACGGCAACACCGGCAGCGGCAAGACCGAGGTCTACATGCAGGCCGCCGCCCAGGCCCTGGCGCAGAACGCCCACGCCCAGGTGCTGGTCCTGGTGCCGGAGATCAACCTGACGCCGCAGCTCCAGGCCCGCTTCGAACGCCGCTTTGGCGCCGATGCGGTGGTGGCCATGCACAGCGCGCTCACGCCGGCCAAGCGCCTGTCGGCCTGGCTCCGGGCCCACCTGGGCCAGGCGCGCATCGTGCTGGGCACGCGCATGGCCGTGTTCGCCAGCCTGCCGGGCCTGGCCTTGATCGTGGTCGACGAGGAGCACGACCCCAGCTACAAGCAGCAGGAAGGCGCCCGTTATTCGGCCCGGGACCTGGCGGTGTGGCGCGGCCACCATGCCGGGGTGCGTGTGCTGCTGGGCTCGGCCACGCCCTCACTGGAGAGCTGGTGGGCCAGTCGACCCGCCAGCCCCGCAGCGGTGGACGATGGCACCAGCCCCGCGGCCGGCCGGGCCGGCCGCTACACCCGCCTGCACATGCCCGACCGCATTGGCAGCGACACGGCCAGCGCCGCGCTGCTGGTGCGGCGCGTGGACATGAACCACCAGCCGCGGGGCGCCGTGCTGGCGCCGCCGCTGCTCGACGCCATTGGCACGCGTGCCGCGCGCGGCGAGCAATCGCTGCTGTTGCTCAACCGGCGGGGCTACTCGCCCGTGCTGTCCTGCTCGGAATGCGGCTGGAAGAGCACCTGCCCCCATTGCTCGGCCTACCGCGTGTTCCACAAGGGCGACCGCAGCCTGCGCTGCCACCACTGCGGCCTGGCCAGCCCCGTGCCCCACGCCTGCCCCGACTGCGGCAACCCCGACATCCAGGGCCTGGGGCGCGGCACCGAGCAGCTGCAGGAGCAGGTGCAAGCCCTGCTGTCGGACATGCGCCGCCCCGACGGCAGCGCGCTGCGCATCGCGCGGCTGGACGCCGACACCACCCGCCTCAAGGGCACCCTCACCGCCCAGCTGGATCAGGTGCACGCGGGCGAGGTCGACGTGCTGATCGGCACGCAGATGATCGCCAAGGGGCACGACTTTCGGCGCGTCAGCCTGGTGGCGGCCGTGCAGCCCGATGCAGCCTTGTTCGCGAGCGACTTCCGGGCGCCCGAGCGCCTGTTTGCGCTGCTGATGCAGGCCGCAGGCCGCGCGGGACGCGATGCCGGCTTTGCGCAGCAGCCCGAGATGTGGGTGCAGACCCACCAACCGGCCCACCCGCTGTATGCCGCCCTCAAGACGCTGGACTACGCCGCCTTTGCCGATGGCCAGCTCACCGAGCGCGAGCAGGCCGGGCTGCCGCCGTTCGTGCACCAGGCGCTGCTGCGTGCCGACGCCCGCACCCAGGAGGCCGCCCAGGGCTTTCTGCTGGCCGCCGTCGAGGCCCTGCGCGACGCCGCCATGCAGCAGCCGCAGCTGGCGCCTTTGCTCGACGCCGTCTACCTCTACCCCGCCGTGCCGCTGACGGTGCAACGCGTGGCCCAGGTCGAGCG
This sequence comes from Comamonas serinivorans, assembly GCF_002158865.1. Lineage (NCBI taxonomy): Bacteria > Pseudomonadati > Pseudomonadota > Betaproteobacteria > Burkholderiales > Comamonadaceae > Comamonas > Comamonas serinivorans. The sequence goes on from NZ_CP021455.1 coordinate 4,351,824, forward strand.
CGCGCAGCTGCTGCTCGAATCGACGTCGCGCCAGGCCCTGCAGCGCCTGATGCACGCCTGGCAGCCGCTGCTGCACCGCACCCGAGCCGACAAGGCGCACAAGGCCCTGATCCGCTGGTTGTTCGACGTCGATCCACTGGGCATTTGAACGCGGCGGCCCAACGACGGAATAAGGGCGGAGCCAGGAGTGCGCATGGCACCGACCGGGGCCGCGAGCCCGTCGCCCCGCGCCTGTCCGCGAACGCCCCTAAGATGGCGCACGCACCGGCCCCCTCCATGTCCTACGATTCCCCTTCCCCTTCGCGCTACCGGCCCTTGTGGTTGCTGGTGCTGCTGTGCTGCCTCTCGGCCCTGCAAGCCTGCCAAAGCCTGCCCCGCAACGTGGTGCGTCCCAGCTCGCAGGCCTGGGCCAGTCCGCAGGCCACGCCGCTGGGCGAGCTGGTGCGCCAACGCCGCGCACAAGCCGGTGCACAGCCCGCCAACGGCTTCGCGCTGTTGCCCGGCGCCGACGAGGCCTACAGCGCTCGCCTGGCCCTGATCGAACAGGCGCGCCACACGCTGGACCTGCAGTACTACACGGTCAACCTGGATGCGAGTTCGGCCAGCCTGCTGGAGGCGCTGACCGCGGCCGCCCAGCGCGGCGTGCGCGTGCGCCTGCTGCTCGACGACTTCAACACCGCGGGCCGCAACGCCCAGGTGCTGCGCCTGGCCTTTGTGCCCGGCGTGGAGGTGCGGCTGTTCAACCCCCTGCCCGGCTCCCGCAACTCGCTGTTGACCCGCACGCTGGGCGCGCTGCCGCATTTCGCGCGCATGCAGCAGCGCATGCACAACAAGCTGTTCCTGGCCGACAACGCCGTGGGCATCACGGGCGGGCGCAACCTGGGCGACGCCTACTTCGGCCTGGGCGACAGCAGCAACTTCGTCGACCTCGACGTGCTGGCCTTCGGTCCCATCGTGCAGGACATGGGCCGCAGCTTTGACCAGTACTGGAACAACACCCTGGCCTACCCCGTGCAAAGCCTGGTGAGCCAAAGCGAACTCAACAACGCCCTGTCGCTGGAGGTGCATGCCGGCGACCTGCAGAGCGCCACCGACACCACCATGCCGCCGGCCCGCGACGTGGGCAGCGCGGTGCGCGAGACCCTGCAGGCCATGCGCGCCAAGGCCGCCCACATGCCGCCGGCCATGAACCTGCGCGAGGTGCCGCTGCACTGGGTCCCGGCCCAGCTCATCGTGGACCGCCCCGGCAAGATCTCGGCCGAGGACCACGACGGCGGACAAGATACCGTGGTCGACGGCATGGTCTCGCTGATGGGCGAGGCGCGACGCGACGTGCTGCTGGTGACGCCCTACTTCGTGCCCGGACCGCAGATCATGAAAACCTTCGAGGCCCTGCGCGCGCGCGGCGTGCGCGTGCGCGTGCTGACGAACTCGCTGGCCTCGAACGACGCCGTGGCCGCCCACGCCGGCTATGCGCGCTACCGCAAGGACCTGGTCCGCCTGGGCGTGGAGCTGCACGAGCTGCGCGGCGTCGCCATCGGCGCCTCGGGCGAGGTGCGCAGCGGCGCGCTGCTGTCGGGCTCGGGCAGCGGCACCCGCGGCGGTTCGCGCACCAGCGTGCAGGGCGCGCACGGCCCGGCCGGCTCCACCGCCACCGAGCCGCAGGCCGACGGCAGCCCCAAGCGGCTGAGCCTGCATGCCAAGTTCGTGGCCCTCGACGACCGCCTGCTGCTGGTGGGCTCCATGAACCTGGATCTGCGCTCCAAGCTGCAGAACACCGAAATCGGCCTGCTCCTGGCCAGCCGCGCCCTGTCACGCGACCTCACCCGCCTGACCGAGCTCGCGTTCGAACGCGCCAGCTACCGCGTCGAGCTGGATGGCGAGCAGCTGCGCTGGCGGGCGCCGCCCGGCGCCAATTTCCAGGACACCACGAGCGAGCCCGACGCCTCGATGAGCCTGCGCCTGCTGGCCAACGTCATCGCCCCGTTTGCCCCCGATGAACTGCTTTGATGGCAGTACATCCCTACACCCGTTTGCAATAAAACGCCAACTGGCACATACCCCTAAACAGGGGTTCAGCGACCCTCGCCACCGCGCGGCAAGCCAGATGGGTGCTGACCTTGGCGGTTGGCGGCCGGTGCCGCCGCACGCCGCGCGCTGTCGCCTTCGTCCGCCTCGCGAACCGCACAGCGAAACACCGCATTGACGGGCTGATCTGCACAGGACTACAACGCGTCACCGGCGCTGTTCAAAGCCGACGCTTTTGACAACGACAAGGAGACAACGACATGCGTTTTGTGCGCGAGCTGGACGAGTACCCCACAGGGGCCAAGCGCCGAAAAATCCTCACCATGGCGGTGCTCGCCAGCCTCATCTGTTCGTACGAGGGGGCCATCGCGCCAGTCGTGCCCCTGCTGCTCAAAGACCTGAACATGTCGTTGAGCACGTACGGGCTGATCACCGCCATCTCGTTCATCTTCGGCGCCATCGCCAGCCTGCTGGGCGGCAAGCTGGCCGACAAGTACGGCCGCGTGCGCGTGCTGATCCCGATGATGGCGGTCTGCGCGTTGCTGGCCTACTCGATGGTGCTGGTCAACACCGCCACCGAGCTGGCCGTGCTGCGCTGCATCCTGGCCTTCGTCGACGCCATCGCGATCACCACCACGGCCCCGCTGGTGCGCGATTTCTCGCCACGCATGGGCCGCGCCCAGGCCCTGGGCTTCTGGACCTGGGGACCCGTGGGCGCCAACTTCCTGTCGGCCGGCATCGCCGCCATCACGCTGCCGCTGTTCAACAACTCCTGGCATTCGCAGTTCGTCATCATCGGCACCATCTCGCTCGTGGCCTCGATCTACATCGCCATGAACATCGCCGACCTGTCGCCCCGGCTGCGTGCCGAAGTGCTGCAGACCGAGCGCAAGGTGATCGAGGACGCCAGCCACAAGCAGCCGGCGCCCGAAAGCTCGCTGCTGCGCCACCCCGTCGTCTGGGCCCACTGCATCGGCATCGGCTTCTGGCTTGCCTTCTACCTGACCATCACCGCTTTCGGCCAGACCATCATGGTCCAGGCCTTTGGGAAAACAGCGTCCGAGGCCTCGTCCATCATGGCGGGCTTCTGGGTCATGAACCTGATCGCCGTCGCCGCCGTGGGGCGCTGGTCCGACAAGCTGCAGCTGCGCCGCGTCTTTCCGCTGGGGTTCACGCTGATCCTGCTGGTGCTGCTGGCCTACTTTGCTCACCTGATGGAGCAGCCCGCCACCCCGACCTGGACGCTGGTGATCGTCGGCACGCTGATCGGCGGCGCCATGGGCAGCGCCTACAGCCCCTGGATGGCGCTGTACTCGGAAAACGCCGAGGACATCGACCCGCGCCTGCAAGGCATGGCCTGGGGCCTGTTCTACTTCGTGGTCCGCATCGTGGCCGTGGCGGTGGTCATCCTCGGCCCGCTGACGGTCGAGCACACGCAGTCGTGGCGCGTGTGGGTGCTGATTTCGGGTGGTTGCACCTTCGTCTTCCTGATCGCCATGCTGTTCTTCAAGGGCCCCTGGACCCACAAGCAACGCCTGGCCGGCCCGCAGCGCGCCGACACGCCCCTGACCGCCAGCTCGCACTGACGCGACAGCGCGCCAGGGTCTGCCGGGCCCTGGCGCGATGCAGAAGCCGCGTGTTGGCGGGGCCTCACGTGGCCTCCACGTCGCCAGTGCCCCGGGCTGAACCGCTGCATGGTGCCGCGGCCTCGGCCGAACAGACCACCGCAGCGCGGCACCTTTGGGCGCCAAACCTCGGCAGGGTATGGGTCAATTCCCGTTTCATCTGAAACGGGAATTGACCCATACCCTTTCTTCGTCCAGTTGACAATGGCCTCCTTCGGGAGGAACCGCGCGGACACACCGCGGACCGCGCCGGGCGGTCCACATCCTCTCGCGCCGTTGTTCACGAGCGTTGGGCACACGATCCACGCGCTGCGAAACGTCACCCAGCCGCTCCAGGCCCATGCAGCCAGCCCGGTGAGACAGACCCCGCCCACGAATCGCAATCCAGCGCCTTGAGTGCGGCGTGCGCGATGCAGCCGGCTCGCATCCGGCCGTCACACCGGAGCCCCCAAGGCCCTGCCGCACGTGCACGGCACAGGCCATTGGACGCACGAGCCGCGCTCAGCGCTCCAGCAGGCGCAGGCCCGGCGGCAAGGCCTCGCCCACGCTGCGCTGCAGGTCATCGTCGGACAAGGCCACCACCTCGGCCACCAGCGTGCGCCAGCGCTCCGGGGCACGCGCCTGCTGCAGGCGCTGCAGCACCTGGGCCCGCGTGGCCTCGTCCACGTCGCGCGCGCGGTCGCCAGTCATGCGGCTCATCTGCACGGCGGCGAACATGGCGGCGTCATTGCGGCGCCAGTCCTGGGCCAGCGCCGTGGTGATCCAGGCCTGCACCAGCTCGGGCGCCACCACGTTGTGCGGGCTGCCATGCAGCGGCACGCGGGCGCCGGTGCGGCCCAGGGCCCACCAGGTGGGCGTCGCCGCCGCGGCCTGCGGCAGGTGTTGCACCAGCCACTCGCCCAGTTCGGCGCGGTAGGGCGCGCTCAGGTTCTCCAGCACCGCCACCAAGCGCACCATGTCGCCCTCGGCCACCAGTGGCGAATCGGCGGCCCGATGGCGCTGGTCGGCGTGCTCCAGCGCCCCGGCGACACTGGACATCAGCGCCATCTGCTGCGCCTCGTTCAGGCCCGCGGCCACGCGGCGCCAGCAAATCCACCATTCGGCCCAGTTGCCCTGGCCCTTGGGGTAGCTCAGCCCGTCGTCGTGCAGGGCCCACAGGCTGGCCATGCGCTGCGCGTCGCGGGGCTCGCCCAGGCCCGGTCGCAGGCAGTAGCCGGCCAGGTTGAACCACACGCGCTCGTGCTCGGCCGAGCGGCGGCGGCGGCGCGCGCGCGCCATCAGCAGGTCGAACAGGGGCCGCAGCAGCGCCACGGGCCAGGTGTCGCGTCGGCCCAGCCGGCGCTCCAGCGCCTGGCGCAGGCGGCGCACCGTGCCGGCATCCACGGCATGCGCCGGTTCGCCAAACACCTCGTCCACCAGCGCCGTGACCCCTTCGGCCACGGCGGCCCAAGGCGGGGTGACGGCGCGACCAGTCAGGGCGTCCGGGGGGCTGGCCGACGCCTCGGCCGGGACGGTCGCCTGCGCACCGCGCACCGCGAACACCAGCGGCCAGCGCGTGGGGGCCTCGCCCGCCGGGGCGTCTTGGCACACACACGCGACCTCCAGCGTGCCCACCTCGCTCAGGCTGGCCTGCACGTGCACGGCAACGTCGCGTGCGGTGCGCCCGACCGCGCCGGTGCCGGTGCTGGCACCGGAGCCGTCTTCCGCATCGATCTGCGTGGTCAACGGCGGCAGCCAGACGGCCTCCAGCGCCGCGACGTCGACCACCTCGCCCGCACGCCAGGGCGTGGGCAGGCTGCTGGCCAACAGCTGAAAGCGCACGGGCTCGCCCAGGCGCAGCATGAAGCGCTGCGGCAGCGCGTGCACCACGCCCGTGGCCTGGCCGTGCGGCAGCAGGCAGACGGCCTGCATGCGTGCTGCCGCGGTGTCGTCGGCCGGCTGCAACCACAGGAAATAGCTGCGCGCGCTGCCGGCGCGAATGCGGGGCACCGGCACCAGCGGCGCGCTCGGGGCGGGTTCGCCGCCTTCATCGACAGCCGGTATACCCGTTTTCTCGATTTGTTCATGAGATCTGTGGATCGATACCCAGTCCGACTGGTGCCGACCCCACAGGTGCGCCACGGCGCCACGCGCGACGGCCCAGTCGGGGTGCGGGTTGTGCAGCACCCGCACGGGCGTCCCGCGCCAGCGGGTCAGCACCGCCGTCAGGCGCTCGACCAGGGCAGCCGCGTGGAACACGCCACCGTTGAACAGCACGGCATCGGGCACGGGCAGGCGGGCGCCGTCGTCCGGGCCCAGTTCGGACAGGTGGTCACGGCCCGGCCCCTCGCTGGCCGTGCTTGTCCCGGCTGAACCGATCCCGGCCGGACCCTGCATGACCGCGTCCAGGTGCTGCCGCATGGCGGGCGCGCTGCGTGCCAGGAAGGCGGCCAAATGCCGCGTGATGGCCGAATCCGCCGGGTGCGGCAAGCCAAAGCCCACCAGGGCCGACTGGCGTTTGCGGGGCAGCACCTCGGCGCCCTCCTGCGGCAGGAAGCCGTCCACCACCCAAGCCGCCACCTGCTCGCGCGTGAGCACGGCCGACCGGCTGCCGCCCAGCACCGAGGCGCCCGCGCCCAGCAGCGTCACCGTCAGCGACTCGGGCGCGTCGGCGGCCAGCAGCCGCTCCTTGGCCGCGCGGCACTGCTGCACCAGCAGCGCGAAGCGCGCCGCCGACAGGCGCGTGCCGCCCGACAGCGGGGCTTCCAGGGCGTGGGCGATTGCCAGGTCCATGTTGTCGCCGCCGAGCATGAGGTGCTCGCCCACCGTGAGGCGCACCAGCTGCGGTCCCGCGTCGCCCGCCGGCTCCACCGCCATCAGGGAAAAATCGGTCGTGCCGCCGCCCACGTCCACCACCAGCACCAGGCGCACGCCCTGCAGCTGCTGCGCCAACGCCGGGCCTGGCTGCTGCAGCCAATCGGTCAAAGCCGCCTGCGGTTCTTCCAGCAGCTGCACCTGCTGCAGCCCGACCAGGCGCGCAGCCTCCACGGTCAGGGCGCGTGCGCCCTCGTCGAACGAGGCCGGCACCGTGATGCACACGGCCTGTTGCGCCAGCGGCGCATCGGGGTGGCGCCGGTCCCAGGCCGAGCGCACGTGCGCCAGGTAGCTGGCCGTGGCATGCAGGGGCGACACGCGCGGCACATCGGGCGGCGCGCCCCAGGGCAGGATGGGCGCCGTGCGGTCCACCCCCGCGTGCGAGAGCCAGCTCTTGGCGCTGCTGACCAGGCGGCTGGGCACCTGCGCCCCCAGCGTGCGCGCGTGGGTCCCGATGACCGCCGGCGGATGCTCGACGGCTTCGCCCTGGTGCACGTAGCTGGCGATGGCCTGCTGCAGCTCGGCGTCGGGCGGCGGCTGCCAGGTGGGCCAGGGCTGGTTCAGGCTGGCCGCGTCCAGCTCACCCGGTGCCGGGTGGTAGCGCAGCGAGGGCAGCAGCATGCGCGCATCGACTTGCGCCGGCCCCACCAGCTGCGCGATGGGGAGCATGGCGATGCCGTCGTCGGTGACATCTGCCACCGAAGCCGATACAGGGCCTGCTACCGCATGCGCCACCGCATCGGCCAGGGCAAGGCTGGCCACCGCCACATGGCTGGTGCCCAGGTCGATGCCCACCACGTGGCGGGCGCTGGCGTGCGGAAATGGTGGCATGGCGACAGGTCAGGGGGCCAGGCACGGCCTGCGGTGCGTGCCGCGCGCTGGCGATGCGGCGATTGTGCCGGGTGCCTCGGCCCGCGGAGGGGCATGCCCCCGAGACGGCTGGGCGATGAACACCAGCGCGCTGGCGCCCACGTGGTTCAAGGCCTTGGCGGCGGCCACGGCGGCCTGCCCCATCTGCCGGCGCAAGGCGTCGTCGGTCATGCCGGGTGCAGGCGCCTCTTTTGCACCGTCTGGCGGCGCTGCAGCCCACCCGCACAGGGCCGGTGTCGGGTCGGTGAAGGCGCCGATCTCCTTCAGACAGCCTGCGCCTGAGCATCCGCGCATCGAAGGAGGTGCAGTGAACTGCGTACCCCCAACGCCCGCTCGTCCGGGCGCGGTGTCGGGCACACTGCAGGCTTTTTGCGGGACCGCACCATGACCCTTCCACCGATTGTGCTGAATGAAGCGGCGCAACGCTTTGAGCTGCACCTGGATGGCTTCACCGCGTACGAGGCGTTTGAGCGCTTTCCGGGTGGCATCAACTACCTGCACACCGTCGTGCCCGAACAGCTGAGCGGCCGCGGCATCGGCGGCGCCATCGCCCGCCATGTGCTGGACTACGCGGCGGAGCACCAACTCCAGGTGATCCCCACCTGCGTGTTCATCCGCGGCTACATCGAGAAGCACCCCGAGTACCAGCGGCTGGTGGCGACACACCCTTGAATCAAGGGGTATCAGCACCTTGCCGATGATGTCACATCGGCGATCGACCGATACCCCTTCAAGTCCCGGAGCGACCGGGCACGTGCCAGTCGGCATTGTGCTGACCCAGCGTGGGGCTGGGGCGCAAGGCCATCGCCGGCAGCCCGGCAAAGCGCATGGGGTTGGTGGGCAGCGTGACCCGGCCCAGCAAGGGGTGGTCCAGCTCGACCAGCGCGCCGCGCTCATGCAGGTGGTCGTCCTGCATGACCTCGCCCAGGTTGCGCACCGGCGACGCCGGAAACCCGTGCCGGCGCGCCGCCTCGGCCAGCTCGGCGCGGGTTCGGGTCAGCGTCCACGTGCCCACCAGCTCGTCGATGAAGGCCATGTCCTGCGCGCGCTGGGCGTGCGTGGCAAAGCGCGCATCGGACGCCAGATCCTCCCGCCCCATGGCGCGCGCCACGCCTTGCCAGTGCGCATCCTTGATGCAGAGGATGGCCAGGTAGCCGTCCTGGGCCGCGTACAGGTTGTAGGGCGCCAGCCCCAGGCCGGCGTGGCGGTTGCCGGTGCGCGGCACAAACCCCGGGTTGTCGACAAAAGCGCCGATGTACGAGGTCAGCGTGAAGTAGGCCACGTCGAGCATGGCCACCTCGCAGATGCGGCCGCGCCCGGTGCGCTCGCGCTCGAACAGCGCCGTGGTCACGGCACCGTACAGGTGCGCCCCGCCCAGGAAATCGACCGCGGCGGGGCCGGTTTTGACCGGCGGACCGTCGGGCTCGCCCGTGGCATTGAGCATGCCGGACATGGCCTGGATGGTGAAGTCCATGGCCATCATGTCGCGGTAGGGCCCGCTGGAGCCATAGCCCGACGCCGAGCCGTAGACCAGGCGTGGGTTGCGCGCCAGCAGGGATTCGGGCGACAGCCCCAGGCGGGCCATGACGCCGGGCACGAAGTTCTCGATCAGCACATCGGCCTGGTCGACCAGCGCCAGGAAGGCGGCCTTGCCCTCGGGCGTTTTCAGGTCGATGCAGACCGACTCCTTGTTGCCGTTGAGCATGGCGAACGGCAGCGAACTGCCCCCCGTGCTGCGGGTGGGATCGCCCTGGGGCGACTCCACCTTGATGACGCGGGCGCCGGCCGTGGCCAGCAAAAAACCGCAGTACGGGCCCTGGTAGACCTGTCCCAGGTCGAGCACGGTGATGCCGTCCAGCGGGTAACGGTGCGTGTGTGTCATGGTCGCCTCGAGATGCCCAGGGCCACCGCCGGGCAGATGCCGGCATGCTGACATGCGGGGCCGGCGCTGTCAGTCGCCCGCAGCCCACGCGCGCCCGGCCGCGGGCTGCGCGCCCCGGGCTGCGAGCCTCGGGCTGCGCGCCCCGGACCGGCCTCCTAGAATGCCCCATCACCCGCTGGAGGCCTCATGCAAAGCCTGGTCCGCATCACCCAAGACGAGCACACCGAATGGCGCTTTGAACTCGACCACCTGCCGGCCATGGCCAACGCCGAGGCCCGCGCCTGGCTGGACGCGCAGTTCACCGCGCTCGACTGCGAACCCCTGCGCCCCACGGGCAAGCTGCTGCTGGTGGACAAGGTGCTGGTCGTCGCCCGGGATGCCGGCGCCCGCCGGCTGGACGACCCCGAGTGGGGCCCCACGTTTGCCCGCGCCGCCAGCGCCACCTTGGGCCGGCCGCTGGTGCACATCGACCTGGCGGCGATGACCGTGTCGTACTGAGGCGGCTGCCGGGCACCTGACCGCGCCCGCCATCAACGCGGGGCCAGCGCGGTGCAGGGTGGTCCACGCACCAGGTGATGGCCTGCGCCAGGCTCAGTCCGCACATGTGTTGGGGTGCGGCCTACGGCTGGAGAGGCGCGGCGCAAGACGTGCGGCAGCGGCCGTCTGCACAGCGGCTTGGGTTCGATCGACTTGCCCCCGTTCAACGACCGCCAACCGCAGGCGCGTTGTGGCCCGCCCAGCGATGCGAGACCTGCCCTGCTTCACCGCGCCAGCGTGTCTGGCGCCAGCCCCGTGGCGCACGCGCGGTGAGCGCCACGCGCATCGCAACCGCCACCGGGGTGGCAGGCCTGTGCAGGGCGCGCCTGTGTGGCAGACCCATCAATGCGCGTTGCGGCCTGCGGCTGGTGAGTCACGAGCCGGCTTGAGCGGGGGCAGCCCGGTCTGGATGTGCCAAGGCAGTCCGGAACGTGCCGGCGGACGACCCATGCGCCGCTCGATGGCGCCTTGACGCCCAGTTTGTCGACTGACACAGGAGTACTCGATCAGAACGATGATTCAAGCAACGGCAGCAAACCGATACACCCCATTCTCATCCTGCGTGCGGGTCACGGCGCCATCGGCCCAGAGCTTGTGCAGGTGGGCCACCGATTCACCCATGGCGAACGTGGTCTGGTGCAGGTCAAGCGGGCGGTGGAAGAGGACCGGCAGCGCATCGTGCGCGCTCATGGGCTTGGCCTGGCAGGCGGCCAGCAGGTCGGCCAGGCGGTCGCGGTGGTGTTGATGCAGCTGGCGCAGGCGCTCGTGCAGCCCCATGAAGGGCTTGCCATGCGACGGCAGCACGTAGGTGTCGGCCGCCAGCGGCTCGTACTTGCGCAGCGAGTCGAGGAACTGCTGCAAGGCATTGGCGCGCGGCTCGGTGGCGTGCACGCTCACGTTGGTCGAGATACGCGGCAACACCATGTCGCCGCTGATCAACACGTTCAAGGCCTCGCAGTGCAGCGCAATGTGCTCGGGCGCATGGCCATAGCCGGAGATGCAGCGCCACTCGGTCTGGCCCAGCTGGATCCGGTCGCCGTCCTGCATGCGGATGTACTCGAGCGGCACCCCGTCCACCAGGCTGGGGTAGTAACTGGTCCGGCCGCGAATGCCCTCGAGCGCCGCTTCGTCGAGCAGGCCGTGCTGGCGCAGGAATTCGGCCGCCATGGCCCCGCCCTGCTCCGAGCCGCGATCGCCCGAGAACAGCTTGGCCGTGAGGTAGTCGGTGGCCGAGACGAACAGGGGCGCGTTCCAGCGCTCGCACAGCCAGCGCGCATTGCCGATGTGGTCGGGGTGCATGTGGGTGACGATCACGCGCACCACCGGCAAGCCCTCGAGCTCGCGCTCGAAGATCTGCTGCCACTGCTCGCGGGCATGCGGCTGGGCCACACAGGTGTCGACGATGGCCCAGCCCGGCTGGCCATCCCATTCGTCCCGCACCAGCCACAGGTTGATGTGGTCGAGCGCAAACGGCAAGCCGATGCGCAGCCACTTGATGCCGGGCGCCACCGTGAGGGCCTGGCCCAGTGCGGGCAACTGGTCGCCAAGGGGGTAGGTGAGCGCGCGCTCAAGCTCGGAAGCGTTCATGTCGGGACCCTGGGTTAGCATGACGGGCTTGTGCAGCTGACGTGGGTTCAACGTGTCGCAGGCCGAGTCCATCCATGCGATGGATTTGAACCATTCTAGGGTGGGGGTCGGCTGCACTGTCAATCACGTAGGCAACCGCTGCAGGGGCCCTCATGAGTACCACTTACCGCATCGGCGACCTGGCCCGCGAGTTCGATCTGACGCCGCGCGCCATGCGCTTTTACGAGGACATGGGCCTGCTCACGCCCGAGCGCACGGGCGCGAGTGGCCAGCAGCGCGTGTACTCGGCGCGCGACCGCGTGCGCCTCAAACTCACGCTGCGCGCCAAGCGCCTGGGCCTGTCGCTGACCGAGGCCAAGGCGCTGATCGACATGTACGACTCGCCCCGCGACACCAGGCCGCAGCTCGAGCGTTTCCTGCAGGTGCTGGGCGAACACCGGCTGCAGCTCGAAGCGCGCATGACCGAGCTGCAGGCCACGCTGGCCGAGGTGCGCGCGCATGAACGCGAGGCGCGCGCGCTGCTGCGTCAGGCGTCCGCGCAAGGCGAGGTGCAGGCCCATGCGCCCTCAGCCACAGCCGACACGCCCAAGCCCACCACCCGCCGCACGCCACGCCCCGTTGCCAAAGCCGCCAAACCGGCCGCCAAACGCGCCAACTTGTCGGCCGCCCCGGCGCGCGCCCAGCGGCGCAGCCCGTCAGGCGGATAATGATCCGCTTGACGTTAACGTCAACGTCAGCAACACAAGCACCCGCCCGCAGATGGCGATCTGATGACCAGGAGACCCCCATGAGCATGCCCGGATTGAACTTCCAGCTTGGTGAGGACGTGGACGCACTGCGCGAAGCCGTGCAGGCGTTTGCCGCCGCCGAGATCGCGCCGCGCGCGGCCGAGATCGACCGCAACGACCAGTTCCCCATGGACCTGTGGCGCAAGATGGGCGAGCTCGGCGTGCTGGGCATCACGGTGCCCGAGGCCTATGGCGGGGCCAACATGGGCTACGTGGCCCACATGGTGGCCATGGAGGAAATCAGCCGCGCCAGCGCCAGCGTGGGCCTGTCGTATGGCGCGCACTCCAACCTGTGCGTGAACCAGATCAAGCGCAACGGCACCGAGGCCCAGCGCCAGAAGTACCTGCCCAAGCTCATCAGCGGCGAGCACGTGGGCGCCCTGGCCATGAGCGAGCCGGGCGCCGGCTCCGACGTGATCAGCATGAAGCTGCGCGCCGAGGACAAGGGCGGCTACTACCTGCTCAACGGCAGCAAGATGTGGATCACCAACGGCCCGGATGCCGACACGCTGGTGGTCTACGCCAAGACCGAGCCCGAGCTGGGCGCGCGCGGCGTCACGGCCTTCCTGATCGAGAAAGGCATGAAGGGCTTCTCGATCGCGCAAAAGCTCGACAAGCTGGGCATGCGCGGCAGCCACACGGGCGAGCTGGTGTTCCAGGACGTGGAAGTCCCCGAAACCCACATCCTGGGCGGCCTGAACCAGGGCGCCAAGGTGCTGATGAGCGGGCTGGACTACGAGCGCGCCGTGCTGTCGGCCGGACCCATCGGCATCATGCAGGCCGTGATGGACAACGTCGTGCCCTACATCCACGACCGCAAGCAGTTCGGCCAGAGCATCGGCGAGTTCCAGCTGATCCAGGGCAAGGTGGCCGACATGTACACCGTGCTGCAGGCCGCGCGCTCGTTTGCATACACCGTGGGCAAGAACCTGGACAATCTGGGGGCCGAGCACGTGCGCAACGTGCGCAAGGATTGCGCCTCCGTCATCCTCTGGTGCGCCGAGCGGGCCACGCAAATGGCCAGCGACGGCATCCAGATCTTCGGGGGCAACGGCTACATCAACGACTACCCGCTGGGGCGCCTCTGGCGCGATGCCAAGCTGTATGAAATCGGCGCAGGCACCAGCGAAATCCGGCGCATGCTGATCGGCCGCGAATTGTTCGCGGAAACCATGTAGCCGGTAGGCGGGCCCGCCCGCCTTTTCGAGCAAAGGCAACGACGAACCATGGACCACAGCCAACAACCGGACTATCCGGAGCTGTTTGAGAAGAATCGCGAGTGGGCGCGCCGCGTTGAAGAGAAGAAGCCCGGCTTCTTCCGCAACCTGCAGGCCCAGCAGCAGCCCAAGTACATGTGGGTCGGGTGCTCGGACTCGCGCGTGCCGGCCAACCAGGTCATCGGCCTGGCGCCGGGCGAGGTGTTCGTGCACCGCAACGTGGCCAACGTCGTCGTGCCCACGGACCTGAACAGCCTGTCCACCATCCAGTTTGCGGTGGACGTGCTCAAGGTCGAGCACCTGATGATCGTCGGCCACTATGGCTGCGGCGGCGTGAAGGCGGCCCTGCACGACATGCGCGTGGGCCTGGCCGACAACTGGCTGCGCCACGTCAAGGACGTGCGCGATCGCCACCGTGCGCTGCTCGACGGCGTGCCCGAGCAGGACCGCGAAGACGTGCTGTGCGAGCTGAACGCCATCGAGCAGTGCGTGAACGTCGCCCACACCACCGTGATGCAGGACTGCTGGGCACGCGGCCAGAAGGTCACGCTGCACGCCTGGTGCTACGGCCTCAAGGACGGCCTGGTGCACGACCTGCACATGGACCTGAGCAACAACGAAGGCCTGGCCACCACCTACAAGGCGGCGGTCGACGCCGTGCGCACGCTGGATCGCTCCTGATCCAGTCAGGCAGTATGGAGTGATCACCGTTTTGTCAACAACGGCCATCCGCCCATACTGCGCTTTTCATTTCCGTGCGCCACGGGGACGGCAACCAGAAGCCATGACCACGATCCCCGGCGCCTTGTCCTGATTCACCGCTGTCACGCCCCATGAGCCAAGCCCCCGAATCCCTGTTCCCCACGCAGCTCGACTCGCCCCTGGCCTGGGAGATCGCCAAGGCCATCGTCGACGGCTTCAACCGCCACTACCACCTGTTCCGCACCGAGTCGGCGCGCGCCCAGCACCGCTTCGAAACGGCCGACTGGCACGGCCAGCAGCGCGCGCAGCGCGAGCGCATCGAGTTCTACGACCTGCGCGTGAACGAGTGCGTGCGGCGGCTGGAGAAGCAGTACCAGGCGGGCGACCTGGCCATGGGCATCTGGCACCAGGTCAAGCTGCATTTCCTGGGCATGCTGGTCAACCACCGCCAGCCCGAGCTGGCCGAGTCCTTCTTCAACTCGGTCACCACCAAGATCCTGCACCGCAGCTACTTCCACAACGACTTCATCTTCGTGCGGCCCGGCATCAGCACGGAGTACATGGAGGTCGAGGACGAGAACGAGCGCCCCACCTACCGTGCCTTCTACCCCAAGCTGGCCACCATGGCCGACACGGTGCGCGAGGTGGTCGAGTCCTTCGGCCTGCATTGCGGATTCGAAGACCTGGCGCGCGACTGCCGCCGCGTGGCCGACGCCATGCTGTGGCAGCTCGCGAACATCAAGCTGCGGCCCAACTTCCAGATCCAGGTGCTGGCCACCTTGTTCTACCGCAACAAGGGCGCCTACCTGGTGGGCAAGCTCATCAACGGCTTCGTCGAGATTCCGTTCGCCCTGCCCATCCTGCACCGCACGCCGGGCGTGCTCTACATCGATGCGGCGCTGTTCGGCGAAGAAGACCTGCTGATCCTGTTCTCGTTCTCGCGCGCGTATTTCCTGGTCGACATGGAAATCCCCTCGGGCTACGTGCAGTTCCTGCGTTCGCTGATGCCGCGCAAGCCCCGCGCCGAGCTGTACAACGCGCTGGGCCTGGCCAAGCAGGGCAAGACGCTGTTCTACCGCGACTTCCTCTGGCACCTGCGCCACTCCACCGACAAGTTCCGCATCGCGCCCGGCATCAAGGGCATGGTGATGCTGGTGTTCGACCTGCCGAGCTTCCCCTTCGTGTTCAAGCTCATCAAGGACTACTACCCGCCCCAGAAGGACACCACGCGCGAACTCATCCGCAGCAAGTACCTGCTGGTCAAGCACCACGACCGCGTGGGCCGCATGGCCGACACGCTGGAGTTCTCGGAAGTGGCCTTCCCGCGCGAGCGCTTCGAGGACGAGCTGATCGCCGAAATCCAGAAGTTCGCGCCCAGCCTGCTCGAGATTTCGGACCGCGACGGCGACGGCCGCACCGAGGTCATCATCAAGCACCTGTACATCGAGCGCCGCATGGTGCCGCTCAACATCTACCTGCAGGAAGCCTTCGACGCCGGCGACGACAACCCGAGCGCCGCGGCCCAGATGCAGCACGCCGTGGTCGAGTACGGCAACGCCATCAAGGACCTGGTGGCCGCCAACATCTTCCCCGGCGACATGCTGTGGAAGAACTTCGGCGTCACGCGCCACGGCAAGGTGGTGTTCTACGACTACGACGAGATCGAATACATCACCGACTGCAACTTCCGCAAGGTGCCCAAACCGCGCAACGAGGAAGAAGAGATGAGCGGCGAGGTCTGGTACAAGGTCGGCCCCACCGACGTCTTCCCCGAGACCTTCGGCCCCTTCCTGCTGGGCAACCCGCGCGTGCGGGACATCTTCATGCAGCACCACGGCGACCTGCTGGACCCCAAGTTCTGGCAGGACCACCAGACGCGCATCAAGGGTGGCGAGGTGATGGACGTGTTCCCCTACGACCCGGCGCGCCGTTTCGGCATGGCCCAGGCGGCCAGCGCCCACAGCGCCGAGGTCGATGCCGACGACGACGCGCCCTCCGACCCGGTCGATGCCGGCAGCGTCAGCGAAACCGAACCCTCTGAATGAACAGTATCACCCTGCTGCCGTTTTCATTCAAACGGCAGCAACCCCATACCCTATAACAGACACCATCAGGAGATCCGCATGTCCACCCCCGATCCCGTCGTCATCGTCTCGGCCGCGCGCACGCCCATGGGCGCCTTCCAGGGCGATTTCGCCAGCCTCTCCGCGCACGACCTGGGCGGCGTGGCCATCCGCGCCGCGGTCGAGCGCGCCGGCATCGCCCCCGAACTGGTGACCGAGGTGCTGTTCGGCAACTGCCTGCTGGCCGGCCAGGGCCAGGCCCCGGCGCGGCAGGCGGCCTTCAAGGGTGGCCTGCCCAAGAGCGCCGGCGCCGTCACCCTCAGCAAGATGTGCGGCTCGGGCATGCGCGCGGCCATGTTCGCGCACGACATGCTCATCGCCGGCAGCCACGAGGTGCTGGTGGCCGGCGGCATGGAGAGCATGACCAACGCGCCCTACCTGATGCTCAAAGGCCGCGGCGGCTACCGCATGGGCCACGACCGCATCTTCGACCACATGATGCTGGACGGCCTGGAAGACGCTTACGAACCCGGCCGCAGCATGGGCACCTTCGGCGAAGACTGCGCTGCCAAGTACCACTTCACGCGCGAACAGCAGGACGCCTTCGCCATCGCCAGCGTGACGCGCGCCAAGGCCGCCACCGAAGCCGGCACCTTCGCGGCCGAAATCGCCCCGGTCACCGTGAAGGACCGCAGCGGCGAGCGCGTGGTGACCCTCGACGAAGGCCCGGGCAAGGTCAAGCTGGACAAGATCCCCACGCTCAAGCCCGCGTTCAAGAAGGACGGCACGGTGACAGCGGCCTCCAGCTCCAGCATCAACGACGGCGCGGCCGCGCTGGTGCTGATGCGCGAGTCCACCGCCCGCAAGCTGGGCTGCACGCCGCTGGCCCGCGTGGCCAGCCACGCCACGCACGCGCAGGAGCCCGAGTGGTTCTCCACCGCCCCCATCGGCGCCACCGAAAAAGCCCTGGCCAAGGCAGGCTGGCAGGTGAGCGACGTGGACCTGTGGGAGATCAACGAAGCCTTTGCCGTGGTGCCCATGGCCCTGATGCACGACCTGAAGGTGCCGCACGAGCAGGTCAACGTGAACGGCGGCGCCTGCGCGCTGGGCCACCCGATCGGTGCCAGCGGCGCGCGCATCCTGGTCACGCTGCTGCATGCGCTGCAGGCGCGCGGCCAGAAGAAGGGCCTGGCCACGCTGTGCATCGGCGGCGGCGAGGCCACGGCCATGGCGGTGGAGCTGCTGTGACGCAGCGCGTGCTGGTCATCGGCGCCTCGCGCGGCCTGGGCCTGGAGTTCGTGCGCCAGTACCGCGAGGCCGGCGACGAGGTGCTGGCCACCGCCCGCGATGCCGCCGGCGTGGCGCGCCTGCAGGCGCTGGGCGCCCAGGCCCATGTGCTGGACGTGAGCCGGCCCGGTGCCGTCGAGACCCTGGTGCCGGTGTTGGCGGCGCAGCCCGTCGATGTGGCCGTGTACGTGGCTGGCGTGTTTCCCGCCGCGAACGCCCACGTGGCCCCCGACCAGGCCGAGTTCGACCGCGCCATGCACACCAACGTGTGGGGCGCCATGCAGGCGCTGGTGGCCCTGGGCCCGCAGGTGCGGCCGCACGACTCGAGCGCTTCGGCCTCTGGCCATGCCAGGCCGGGCCATGCCGAGCCGGGCCATTTCCGGCCGGGCCGCTTCGTGTTCATCAGCAGCGAGATGGCCCACATCGGCAGCGTGGACGGCAGCGATGCCTGGGTCTACCGGGCCAGCAAGGCCGCCTTGAACATGGCCGTGGCCGCCGCCCAGCGTGACTGGCCGGCCCTGTGCCTGGTGGCGCTGTCGCCCGGCTGGGTACAAACCGACATGGGTGGCAGCGCCGCCCCCTTGACGCCGGCCTTCAGCGTCCGCAGCATGCGCGACACCATCGCCCGCCTCGGAGACGCACAACGCGGCGCCTTCCTGAACCACGACGGGCAGGCCTTCGACGGCTGGTAACCCGCAGCCAGCCCCGCCCACCCCGCCCAGGAGCAGCCCCCATGACCCTTCGCACCCGTGAGCAGTTGCGCGCCCTCTACGCCCAGCCCGGCGAGCGTGCCCTGCACAAGCAGTTGCCCGCGCTGGACCCGCACGCCACGCGCTTCATCGCCCACGCCCCGTTCTGCGTGCTGGCCAGCGCCGGGATGGCGAGTGACGGCACGGCGGGCGCGCTGCTCGACGCCTCGCCCCGCGGCGGCGCGCCCGGCTTCGTCAAGGTGGTGGACGCGCACACGCTGTGGCTGCCCGACGCCGGTGGCAACAACCGGCTCGACACGCTGGAGAACCTGCTGGACGACCCGCGCTGCGGCCTGCTGTTCATGATCCCCGGCATGGACGAAACCCTGCGCGTGAACGGCCTGGCCACCCTGCGCGACGACGCCGCCGCCTGCGAGGCCTTTGCCCACGAGCGCCAGCGGCCCAAGCTGGTGATCGAGGTGGCCGTGCGCGAGGTCTACCTGCACTGCGCCAAGGCCTTCATGCGCAGCCAGCTGTGGCAGCCCGACAGCTGGCCGCCGCGCTCGGTCATGCCCACCCTGAACGCCATGATCACCGACCAGATCGGCGCCAGCGCCGCCGGCCCTGAATCCGAAGCCGCCATGCGCGCGCGCTACCGCGAGCAGTTGGAGCGCGAGGCCACGCCCGACGCGGCCCGTGGCGCCGCCCACTGACGCCCCGCATGGCCGGTCTGGCCGCCGAACAGGCGGAGGCGTTCTGGCAGGCCTTCCGCGCCCATGAGCTGCGGCTGGCGGGCCTGGCCCCCGCCGCGTTCCTGCAGGCGGCCAACGCCCTGCTGCAGCCGGTGGCCCCCGCGCTGTCGATCGAGCTCGACGCCCAGCCCGCAGCCCACGCGGGCGGCCGCCGCGCCTTGCGCGTGACGGCCCATGGCAACAGCGCCCGCTTTCCCGACTTGCTGACGCTGGTGCAGCACGCCAGCGGCCTGGCGCTGCACGCGGTGCAGGCCTTTCGCTCGCGCGTGCCACAGACGCGCTTTGCCCTGCAGAAGGACGGCCTGAGCCTGGCCACGCACCAGGTCTGGCTGTGCCACCACGACTGCGACGGCCTGGTGGGCCTGCACCTGGCGCTGCCGCCCTGGCCCGCCGAGCAGCAAGGCCTGGCCCGGCACATGGCGCAGGCGATGCTGGGCCACGTGCTGGGCGAGTGGGACCTGGCGATCCGCGTCGGCCCCATCGCCTTCGTGCCCCGGCTCGAGCGCCAGCGCGCGCCCTGCCCATTGAGCGAGTATGCAGCCGCCTTCGATGCGTTTTCATCGGGGACCCTGGGATACACCCAAGATTTTCCGCTCGAGGACGACGGCCCCTGGCGCTTTCAGCCGCTGCACGACGTGCACGACCGACCCCAGCAGCTGCTGGTCATCAACGCAGGCGCCCAGCGCGTGGCCCTGCGGCCCGAGCTGGGCCACGCCGTCTGGTGGTCGCTGCCGGTGTGGGACGAGGCCAGCCTGGTGCGCGCGCACGAGCTGCAACACGCCGTGGCGCTGCAGCTGCAGCGGCAGCGCACCGGCGTGCTGGCCCTGGCCACGCTGGAGCAGGGCGAGCGCCGCACCGCCCAATACCAGGCCAGCAGCCCACGCGAGGTGGCGCAGGCCGTGGCCCGGGCGACGGCGCAGGCCGGCCTGGACGACGCCGATGCCGCCGCGCTGCGCGCCGCCTGGGACCCGCGCTGGCAGCACTACCGCGAGGCCGCGCGCCTGGGCGAGCAGCTGGCGCAGTCCCCCGACCCGCTGTTCGAGCAGCTCGGCGCGGTCTGAGCGCCGGCTTCGGGGCGCCAGCCGATGGGCCGCCGCGCCCGCTCTGCGCGTCTTGGCCGGCCCAGCCCGACACCGTGCGTTCGCCCCGCCCCGTCGGCCTTCCCACCAAGCCACCGGCCGTCGCCCAGGCCGGCCGATCCCGCGCCACGGCCCCCGCAGGCAGGCGGGCCACACCCCGCGGCGAGCGCGTGTGGCGGCGTGGGCACACGCCCTGGGCGCACGCGGGCCAGGCGTCATCCTGGCCGCACGTACGCCCCGTCAGCCCCTATCATTCGACACCCCATGACCACTGCGGCGACCGCATGCAAATCATCATTCTGGGCGCCGGCCGCGTTGGCGAAAGCGTGGCCGAGACCCTGGCCTCGGAACAGAACGACATCACGGTGATCGATCCCGACGGCGCGCGCCTGCGGTCGCTGGAGGACCGCATCGAGGTGCGCGGCGTCATGGGCGACGGCACCCAGCCGTCGGTGCTGGCCCAGGCCGGAGCCGAACACACCGACCTGTTCATCTCGTGCACGGCCGACGACGCCGTGAACCTGGTGGCCTGCAAGGTGGCCTACAGCCGCTTCAACATCCCCAAGACCATCGCACGGCTGCGCTCGCAGGAGTTCGTCGAGGGCGAAACCCTGCTGACCAAAGAGGGCTTCGCCGTCGACCAGGTGATCTGCCCCGAGGCCTCGGTCACGCGCTACATGCACCAGCTCATCGAGTACCCCGAGGCCCTGCAGGTGCTGGTGTTCTCGCAGGGGCGCGCGCACCTGGTGGCCGTGCGCGTGGCCACGGGCAGCGAGATGGCGACGCGCACGCTGGCCGAATTCAGCGCCCGCAACCCGGATTGCCAGCTGCGCCTGGTCGCCGTCTACCGCAACGACAAGGAGATCCCGCTCGACCCGTCGGTGCGCATCTTCCCGGGCGACGAGGTGTTCTTCATCGTCGACCGCGCGCTGGTGCGCGATGCGCTGCGGCTGATCCGCGGCCCCGAGGTGCCGGTGCGGCGCGTGATGATCGCCGGCGGCGGCCGCGTGGGCAAACGCCTGGCCGGCAGCCTGGAAGGCATGTGCCAGGTCAAGGTGATCGAGTCCAGCCTGGAGCGCTGCAAGTCGCTGGCCGAAGACCTGCCGTCCGAGATGCTGGTGCTGCAGGGCGACGCGTCGGACGAGGACCTGCTGGTGGACGAGAACGTGGGTGACATGGACCTCTTCGTGGCCGTGACCAGCGACGACGAGGACAACATCATGTCGGCCATGCTGGCCAAGCGCCTGGGTGCCCGCCGCGTGATGGCCATCGTCAACCGCCGCGCCTATGCCGACCTGATCCAGGGCGGCGCCATCGACATCGCCGTGTCGCCCGCGCAAGCCGTGATCGGTGAGCTGCTGCGCCAGGTGCGGCGCGGCGCCGTGGCCGCGGTGCACAGCCTGCGCCGGGGCCAGGCCGAGGCGCTGGAGGGCATTGCCCACGGCGACGCCAAGCATTCGCACCTGGTGGGCCGGCGCATCGAACAGATCAAGCTGCCCGAGGGCGTGCGGTTCGGCGCCATCGTGCGCACGGTGGACGAGCGCGTCGAGGTGCTGATGCCGCACCACGGCACCGAGATCCAGACCGACGACCACCTGATCCTGTTCCTGCCGCACAAGCGCCTGGTGCGCGAGGTGGAGAAGCTGTTCCAGGTCAAGGCCACGTTCCTCTGAACGAGCAAGTCCAGTATCAGTCGTTTCCCGTTTTGATGAAAACGCACACTGCGGCATACCCCATACCGTCATGAAGCGATTCGACGCTGCCTTCCTGGCCCTGTCCTGGGTCATCATGGCCTTCTCCTTCGCCTTCTGGGTGCCCATGGCCTGGGACTTCTTCGGCGAAGCCCACGGCAAGGACACCAAGGTCTGGCTGTGGAGCTTTGCCTTCACCTTCACCACCGGCCTGTGGCTGTGGGAGCGCACGCGCCGGGCCGCCCGCGAGCTGTCGGTGCGCGACGGCTTTCTGCTCGTGACCCTGGTGTGGGTGGTGCTGCCGGCCTACGCCTGCATCCCGTTCCTGTTCAAGGTCGAGGGCATCGACTTCACCAACGCCTACTTCGAGGCCATGAGCGGCCTGACCGGCACCGGCGCCACCTCGCTCGCCGGGCTGGACCTGCTGCCCCTGTCCGTCAACATCTGGCGCTGCTTCATGCAGCTGATCGGCGGCCTGGGCATCATGCTGCTGGCGGTGGCGGTGCTGCCCTTCCTGGGCCTGGGCGGCATGCAGCTGTACAAGGCGGAGATGCCCGGCCCCATGAAGGACACGCGGCTGACGCCCCGGATTGCCGAAACCGCACGCGGCCTGTGGAGCGTGTACTTCAGCCTGTCGCTGGTGTGCTTTTTCGCCTACCGCCTGGGCGGCATGAGCTGGGCCGACGCCTTCATGCACATGTGCACAACCGTCGGCCTGGGTGGCCTGTCGTCGCACGACCAGAGCTTTGCCTACTGGAACTCGCCCACGCTGGAGTGGCTGGCCATCCTGTTCATGCTGCTGTCGGGCATCAGCTTCGCGCGTTACTTCGTGCTATGGCGCCAGCGCAGCGTGGGCATCCTGACCCGAGACGCCGAAGTGCGGGCCTACATTGCGGTGATGGGGACCTGCATCCTCATCACCCACTTCGTCTTGCAAAGCACCGAAACCATCGTCTCTCCCGGGGAAGCCTTCCGCACGGCCGCCTTCCAGGTGGTCTCGGTGGCCACGACGACGGGATTCACCACCGTGGACTATGCGCTTTGGCCGTCGTTCCTGCCGGTTCTGCTGCTGCTGCTGGGCAGCTTCGTCTCTTGCGCGGGATCGACCGGTGGCGGCATCAAGATGATCCGCATGCTGGTGCTGGTGCAGGTCGCCCGGCGCGAGCTGGCGCGCATCCTGCACCCGCGCGCGGTGCTGCCGCTGAACTTGGGCAACCGCCCGGTACCCGAAGACGTGGTCTGGGCCGTGATGGCCTTCATGCTGATCTACTGCAGCACCATCGTGCTGCTGGCCCTGGTGTTGCTGGCGTCGGGTCTCGACATGGTCACCGCTTTCACGGCCGTGCTGGGCATGGTCAGCAACGTCGGCCCCGGCCTGGGCCAGGTGGGGCCCGCCGGCAACTTCTCGGTACTGAACGACTTCCAGATCTGGGTCTGCTCGCTGGGCATGCTGCTGGGGCGGCTGGAGATGATGTCGGTGCTGGTGCTGTTCACCCCGCGTTTCTGGCGGCGCTGACCCCTTTACAAGCAGTATGACCCGGTTGCCGTTTCTCAATCAACGACCATCGGACCATGCTGCATCCAGCCCATCAACCAGCCAGGCCGTCGGGTTGACCGTCCGGTTCCCCATCGGGCGGGTCACCCAGCCTGCCGCGCGACTCGCCCGGGGCAGCGGCCGGCGCGGGCCCGTCAGACGGCGGCGCTCAGGGTCAGCTTGACCTCGCCCAGGCCGGCGATCTGGCCTTCCAGCACGTCGCCCACCACCACGGGCCCCACACCTTCGGGCGTGCCCGTCATGATCAGGTCGCCGGGCTGCAGGTGATACAGGCGCGACAGGTTGGCGATCACCTCGTCCACGTTCCAGATCTGATCGGCCAGGTCACCCGACTGGCGCAGTTGGCCGTTCACGCTCAGCGTGATGGCGCCCTGCGTCAGCACCCCGGTCTGGGCCACGGGCACCAGGGGCGACACCACGGCCGCGCCCTCGAAGTCCTTGCTGGTGCCCCAGGGACGGCGGGCCTGCTTGGCCGCGTCCTGCAGGTCGCGGCGCGTCATGTCCAGGCCCACGCCATAGCCCCAGATCACGCTGGCGGCCTCGCTGGTGTCGATGCGGAAGGCCGGCTTGCCGATGGCGACGACCAGCTCCACCTCGTGGTGAAAGTTCTGCGTCTCGGTGGGGTATGGCAGGGTGGTGCCGCTGGGCACCAGGTGCAGATTGGACTTGTTGAAGTAGAACGGCGGCTCGCGCGAGGGGTCGGCACCCATCTCGCGCGCGTGCGCGGCGTAGTTGCGGCCCACGCAGAAGATGCGGCGCACGGGGAAGCGCTGCGAACTGCCCTCGATGGCCAGGCTGACCACGGGCGGAGGGGCGAATGCAAAGGATTCGGACACGTGAAACTCCCAGTGAAAGCGGTGCACACCCATGCACCGACGGCCATCATCGCACGCGGCAAGCGGGCGCCCGCCCCATCCAGCACCACCGGCATGGGCATTGCGCGCACCGCCTAACTGGTCGGGCGCCTGGCAGCCCGGCTGATGCGCCGAGGCTCACGGCCCGGCCGCGCCGGGTCGCGGCGCCCCGCGCACCGGAGGGGCACGCCAGACCGGTCTAGGCAGCTGCCCCTAGGCCGCCGCCCCGGCGCCCGGGGGGGTGCGCCCATAATCGGGGGTTGGCCCGAGCCCGGCCATGCCAGGCATGGCGGCGCGACCCGGTCGCGCGGGGCGGCATCGGTGACGTGAAGAAGACCAAGGATTCAGACATGAGCAAGACCATCCAATCCGTCGGCGTCGTGGGCGCCGGCACCATGGGCAACGGCATCGCCCAAGCCTTCGCCACCGCCGGCATCCCCGTGGTGATGGTGGACATTTCGCTGGCCGCCGTCGAAAAAGGCCAGGCCACCATCGCCAAGAGCCTGGACCGCCTGGCCAGCAAGGACAAGATCAGCGAGATCGACGCCGATGCCGCCAAGGGCCGCATCCTGGGCACGACGGATTACAGCAAGCTCAAGGGCGCCGACCTGGTGATCGAGGCCGCGACCGAGAACTTCGACATCAAGGTGCAGATCCTCAAGCAGATCAACGGCATCGTCGGCGACGACACCATCATCGCCACCAACACCTCGTCGATCTCCATCACGGCCCTGGCCGCCACGGTGACGCATCCTGAGCGCTTCATCGGCCTGCACTTCTTCAACCCCGTGCCCATGATGGCGCTGGTCGAGGTGATCCGCGGCCTGCAGAGCAACGACGTCACGCACGCCGCCGTCGAAGACGTGGCCGGCCGCCTGAACAAGACCGCCATCACGGTGAAGAACGCCCCGGGCTTCGTGGTCAACCGCATCCTGGTGCCCATGATCAACGAGGCCTTCTTCGTGCTGGCCGAAGGCCTGGCCACGGCAGAGGACATCGACACCGGCATGCGCCTGGGTTGCAACCACCCCATCGGCCCGCTGGCCCTGGCCGACATGATCGGCCTGGACGTGTGCCTGTCGGTGCTCGAGGTCTACCTGCGCGAGCTGGGCGACAGCAAGTACCGCCCCTGCCCGCTGCTCAAGGAAATGGTGGCCGCCGGCCGCCTGGGCCGCAAGACCGGCCAGGGCGTCTACCACTACTGAGGCGGACTCGGCGGCGTGTGCCGGCCGCCGTGCCCCCACGGCCGCTGGCGCATGATCCGCGCTTTCCCCATCGCGACGGCTGCACCATGAACCCACCCCATCCTTTCGATCGGCTCACGCCGGATCTGGTGCAGGACGCCATGGCCCAGGTGGGCCTGTTCGGCGACGGGCGCCTGAGCGCCCTGCCCAGCTACGAAAACCGCGTCTACCTGGCCCCCCTGGAGCGGCCCGCGCCCGACCACCCCGACGTGAACGCCGTGGTGCTCAAGTTCTACCGGCCCGAGCGCTGGGGCGAGGCCCAGATCCTCGAGGAACACGCGTTTGCGCAGGAACTGGCCGACGCCGAGGTGCCCATGGTGGCGCCGCTGCGCTGGTCCGGGCAGAGCCTGCACCACATCGATGGCTTTCGCTTCAGCGTGAGCCCGCGCCGGGGCGGTCGCACGCCCGAGCTCGACGACCTCGAGGTGCTGGAGTGGACCGGCCGGCTGCTGGCCCGCCTGCACGATGTGGGCGCGCGCCAGCCCTTTGCCAGCCGCCCGGCGCTGAACCTGGACAGCTTTGGCGTGCAGCCCCTGCAATGGCTGCTCAGCCACGACGCCGTGACGCCCGGCCAGCGCGCCGAGTGGGAACGCACCTGCCGCGACATGCTGGACCGCGTGGCGCAGCACCCCGCCCTGTGCGGCGACGCCGGCTCGCCCCAAGGCGGCATCCGGCAGCTGCGCACGCACGGCGACTGCCACCCCGGCAACATCCTCTGGACCCCTGGCGACGGCGCCGATGCCGGCCCGCATTTCGTCGACCTGGACGACGCCCGCACCGCCCCCGCCGTGCAGGACCTGTGGATGCTGGCGCAGGGCGAGCGCGCCCAGCGCACGCTGCAGCTGTCGGTGCTGATCGAGGGCTACGAGCAGGTGCGCCCGTTCGACCGGCGCGAGCTGGCCCTGATCGAGCCGCTGCGCAGCCTGCGCCTGCTGCACTACAGCTGCTGGCTGGCGCAGCGCCAGAGCGACCCGGCCTTTCAACAGGCCTTTGCCTGGTTCGGCAGCGACGACTACTGGCGCGATCAGATCGTCACCCTGCGCGAGCAGTGCGAGGCCATGGACCAGCCCCCACTCTGGGTGTGACGGGCTGCCGCCGCGGGCAGCTGGCCACCCCGGTTTTCAGCCTGGTTTCAGGGTCAACGGCCGGGGCTGTGCTACCTTGTGGTCAGCCAGTTGACGCCACAATCCTGGCCTGTACCTTGACCAATGAGGAGAACCGCATGCTCTACAAATTCAAGTCGCCCGCCGGAGCCGATGTGATCATGAACCAGGGGCCGGCCGAACACATCCTGGACGTGATCGGCAAGGGTGCCGGCGCGCCGGGCATCATCACGGTGGAGCAGATCCCCGCCGCCATCAGCGCCCTGCGGGCGGAAGTCGCGCGGCAGGAGCAGGAGCGTGCCGCCGGCAAGGCGGGCCACCACCACGCGGGCATCGACGACGTGGCGGTGCAGGTGGCCGAAGAGCAGGGCAAGGCCGAGACGGTGCTGTTCTCGCAGCGCGTGACGCCCCTCATCCACCTGCTCGAACTCAGCCTGGCCGAAGGCAAAGGCGTGATCTGGGGCGCCTGATCCGCCATTTTTGGCCGCAGTATGGTGCTGTTTCCGTTATTCAAACAACGGAAGCGTCACCATACTACCCAAATCACCTTCACCCCTTGGCGCATCGTCCTCATCGAGCAACGGCCGCTGAGCCGCTGAATCCGGCCAAAGGCCCCGATGTGATCTCAAGCGCCTGATCCACAGGCCACCTTATCTGGGGTATGGGCAAATTCTCGTCCGTTGAACAACGAGATTCACCCCATACTGCACAAACTCTCCACCCCAACGTCTCCTTTCCGCAAGCAACCCGGCCTGGCTTGTCGGATGCACGCCAAAGGCTGCACGCCGACGCGGGCATCGCGCTGCAAGAGCCGGAATCTCCTGCCACCGTCCAGGGCCCTGAGCGCCACAAGCACACGGCGCATGCCGCCCGCCTGCACCCACCTGACACCTCGGAACGGCCTGCCGAACAGGCCCGCCCGTCCAAAAGCCCCGCTCGGCGCCCCCGTGCACTCAGGCGGCATACTCAGTGGCTGCACCGGTGCCCCATCCGTCGTGGTCGCACCGCTTGCGCAAGGAGTGCACATGTTCATCAAACCGTTGCTGATCGCCGCCAGCATGGCGGCAGCCGCCTGGCTGACCGGCTGCGGCGTCACGCCACAGCCTTCCCACGGCGCCGACAACACCCCCAGCGGGGTGTCGGTCTACGGCACCATCGACCTGGGCGTGGGCAAGTCCCAGGGTTCAGGCGTCAGCCAGCGGCCCTGAGCCCGCTGAAGCGCACAGCCACACGGCATGGCCCGGGGCCATCCCCCCACCTCATCGTCAACTTGATCTGGAGGATTTCATGACCCAACCCACCCCCACCGGCGACGCCGAACCCACCCCCTTCCACGTGCGCGTGGTGAGCGACGTGCAGCACCGCATCGGCGACGGCGCGCTGGAAACCATCGCCGCCGGCCAGGACCTGGAGGTGACCGAAGCCATCGCCAGCATGGTGCTGTCCTGGAAAGAGGATGGCCAGGGCCAGACCGCCATCCTCGCCAAGAACGAGTTCCAGCACTACCTGGAGACTGGCGCCCTCCAGGTGCTCTAGGGTAGCCTTGGCCCACCGCGCATCATCCCCGGCCGATGCGCGGGACGGTGCCTGAGGCGCGCGCCCCCGCCACCGCCGCGCCACCCCGATTCCACAGGACGTTTCCATGAACACCGTCACCGACCCTTTGCACCCCGCTGTGCGCAGCGACGCCGACTGGCTGTCCGCGCACTGGATGCCCTTCACCGGCAACCGCCAGTTCCGGGCCGAGCCCCGCATCATCACCGCGGCCAGCGGCGCCTACTTCACCGATGCCGCCGGCCGCAAGGTGTTCGACGGCCTGTCCGGCCTGTGGTGCAGTGGCCTGGGCCATGGCCGGCGCGAAATCGCCGAAGCCGTGGGCCGGCAGGCCGCCACGCTGGATTACTCGCCCGCCTTCCAGTTCGCCCACCCCTTGTCGTTCGAGCTGGCCAACACGCTGAAAGCCGTGACGCCGGCCGGGCTGGACCACGCCTTCTTCACCAGCTCGGGCTCCGAATCGGCCGACACCGCCCTCAAGATCGCCCGCGCCTACTGGCGCGCCAAGGGCCAGGCGAGCAAGACCATCCTGATCGGCCGCGAAAAGGGCTACCACGGCGTGAACTACGGCGGCATCTCGGTCGGCGGCATCGGCGGCAACCGCAAGCTGTTCGGCCAGGGCGTGCAGGCCGATTTCCTGCCGCACACGCAGCCCCCACTGGGCAGCTTCATCCAGGGCCAGCCGCAGGAGGGCGCTGCGCTCGCCGATCGCCTGCTGGACCTGATCGCGCTGCACGACGCGAGCAACATCGCCGCCGTCATCGTCGAGCCCTTCTCGGGCTCGGGCGGCGTGGTGATTCCGCCCGTGGGCTACCTGCAGCGCCTGCGCGAGATCTGCACGGCCCACCACATCCTGCTGATCTTCGACGAGGTCATCACCGGCTTTGGCCGCTGCGGCGCCATGACCGGCGCCGAGGCCTTTGGCGTGGTGCCCGACCTGATGACGCTGGCCAAGCAGATCACCAACGGCGCCCAGCCGCTGGGCGCCGTCATGGTGCAGCACGAGATCTACCAGGCCTTCATGGACGCCGGTGGTCCCGACTACATGCTGGAGCTGCCGCACGGCTACACCTACTCGGCCCACCCCGTGGCCTGTGCGGCCGGCCTGGCCGCCCTGCAGCTGCTGCAGCAGGAACAGCTGGTGCAACGCGTGGCCGAGCTGGCGCCCTACTTCGAGCAGGCGGTGCACAGCCTCAAGGGCGCCAAACACGTGGCCGACATCCGCAACTACGGCCTGGCTGCCGGGCTGACGATCAGCCCCGTGCCCGGTGAGCCCGCCAAGCGCCCCTACGAGATCGCGATGAAGTGCTGGGCCAAGGGCTTTTACGTGCGCTATGGAGCCGACACGATTCAGCTCGCGCCGCCCTTCATCGTCGAAAAGCCCGAGATCGACCGCCTGGTGAATGCGCTGAGCGATGCGCTGAGCGAAACCGCCTGACGTGCCCTTCGCCGGGGTGGAGCAGCCTGGCCCCAACCGGCCGGGCTGCGCCGCCGCCTCGGGGCGATTCGGCTGCCACGCCGGCGACAGGCGACAGGCCAAGCACCTAGCCCGCCAGCTTCAATAGCAGTATGACCACATTCTCGTTCAACCATGAACGACCATGAAGGCATACCCCATATCCTTTCAACACCCACATCCCTCACAGCCGGAACTTTGCCCCCACACCGACCTCTCATGGCCATGCAAGGACGTGCCCACTCCCCCGCCCAGCGCATGCTGGCCCTGACCCTGGCCGCGTTGCTGCTGGTGCCGGCGCCGGGCTGGGCCCAGTCAACGCCGGCCCGCGCGCCCAACCTGCCCTCGCTGGGAGACGCCGGCGCCATGACGCTGGCCGAGGAACGCGACCTGGGCGACCGCATCGCGCGCGAGCTCTACCGCGACCCCAGCGCCGTGGATGACCCGGTGCTGGGTGACTACATCGACCAGATCTGGCAGCGCCTGCTGACCGCGGCGCGCCAGCGCGGCGAGCTGCCGCCCGAGCTTGACGCCCGCATGGCCTGGCGCGTGGTGCAGATCCGCGACCGCGCCGTCAACGCCTTCGCACTGCCCGGCGGCTACCTGGGCCTGCAATATGGGCTGATCGCCGCCACCCAGGATCGCGACGAGCTGGCCACGGTGATGGGCCACGAGATGAGCCACGTGAGCCAGCGCCACATCGCCCGCTCGATCGACCAGCAATCGCGGGTGTCGCCGCTGATGCTGGCCGCCATGGTGGTAGGCGCCATCGCCGCCAGCAAAAGCCCGGCCGCGGGTCAGGCGCTGATCGTGGGCGGCCAGGCCGCAGCCATCCAGAACAGCCTGAACTTCTCGCGCGACATGGAGCGCGAGGCCGACCGCATCGGCTATGCCGTGATGACCCAGGCCGGCTTTGCGCCCGATGGCGCCGTGCGCATGTTCGAACGCCTGCAGACCGCCTCGCGCCTGAACGACAGCGGCGCCTGGCCCTACCTGCGCACCCACCCGCTGACCACCGAACGCATCGGCGACATGCAATCGCGGCAAGCGCTGCGCGGCAAGCCGGTGACGGTGCGGGACGACCTCGAGCACCTGCTGCTGGCGGCGCGCGCACGCGTGCTGGCCGAAACCGGCATCGACGAGTTGCGCACCTGGGCCCGGGCCCCGCAGGACACCGGCTTTGCCCAGCAGCCGCTGATCCGGCGCGCACCCGCCCTGTACCAGGCCGCCATGGCCCAGGCCGCCCTGCGCGACTGGACCGGCGCCCGCGCCACGGCCCAGCGCCTGGCCGAGCTGTTGCAGGCCCGGCCAGGTGAGGCCCGGCCGGGGGAGGCTCGGCCAGACGCGGCCCTGCCCGCAGCAGCCCAATCCGTTGCGGCGCAAGCGCGGCTGCTGCAGGCCGACCTGGCCTGGCGCGCGGGCGATGCCCGGGCCGTGCTCGAGCTGTTGCCCGCCCCTGCCCCCAGGCAGGTGTCCAGCAGCCTGTCGGCCGCCGACGTGCTGGGCGCCGACGTCGTGGCCGGCGAGCCAAGCCGCCGCCCGGCGCCCCCAGTTGCTGCACCGCATGACGCGTTGAACAGCCGCGCCACCCTGCTGTGGCGGGCCATGGCCCTCCATGCCACGGGCCAGGCGGCCGCAGCCAGCGGCCTGCTGCAGAGCTGGGTCGCCAGCCACCCGGACGATGCGCTGGCCTGGCAAACCCTGGCACAGGCCTGGCAGGCGCAGGGCAACCGCTTGCGCGCCTTGCGGGCGCAGGCCGAAGCCCGCATCGCCGAAGCCGACTGGCAGGGCGCGCGTGATCGCCTGCAGGCGGCGCGGGATCTCTCGCGCCAGCGCACGCACAGCTCGCCCGGCGACCACATCGAAGCGTCCATCATCGACACGCGCTACCAGCTCGCGAGCGAAAAGGTCAGGCAGCAGGCCGAGGCCGACGCGCGCCAGCGCTGAGGGCCGCATCGGCGGCGAGCGGAATCCGACGGGGAGACCGACGGACGCCAGCCGGCGATGCCGCGCAGCACAGGCGTCGGGGGCATCGCGCCCCGCCCGCCGCCACGACAAAGCCCCGCACCCGGGGCTTTGTCAAAGGGGCGGGCGCATCACCTCGCCACACCCACACGCGGGGGTCCTTCCCCGCAACCTGGCGTCCGCCGGCCCTTCACTGAAGGGGGGCAGGGTCAATCCATGCGGGTGGCTGTCGCCCCGCGGACCGCGCCCCAGATGGGGCGTCCGATCGACGGCTGTGCAGCGCGGGCGCCGCCAAGGCTGTGCAGGGTCAATCGCCACGCACCACCGCATCCACCAGCAACCCCAGGGCCGAGTAGATGAGCGAGCCCAGCAAGGCGGCGCCAAACCCGTTGACGTGGAAGCCCGACAGCAGGCCGGACGCGGCCCAAAACACCAGGGCGTTGACCACGAACAGGAACAGCCCCAGGGTCAACACCGTGACCGGCAGCGTCAGCAACACCAGGATGGGTCGCAGCACGACGTTGAGCAGGCCCAGCAGCACCGCCGCCAGCAACGCGGTGGTGAAGCTGGCCACCTGCACCCCCGTGTAGAGGTAGGAGACGGCGAGCAACGCCACCGCCATCAACACCCAACGCAGCAAGAGTTTGACCATGAAGCCTCCAGGCAAAGCGCCAGTATGGCGTGTTTTGCATTTCTTGGTGATCGAGACGCCGGTCATACTGGATTCAACCGCCCATGAAAAAACCGCCGGCAAGCCGGCGGTTTGTTGGCAAGGCAGGGAGCGCATGCTGCGCTCCCCGGGCATCAGCTGTGTGCCGGGGCCTTCTGGGCCTTGCGCGACGCAGCCCACTTGCCCAGGACCAACACCAGCAGGGCGCCGGCCACGTGCGCGATCCAGTACATGGGCATGGACGAGTTGAACACGGCCGTCTTGGTTTCGGCGTTGTAGTCCAGCAGCTTGGGCGCCCAGGTCCACTGGTCCGGCACCACCAGCAGCGGATCGGTCACCAGCATGCCGCCGGCAATCCAGCCCAGCAGCATGCCGCCGGCCACGATGATCATGGGGTAGCGGTCCATCAGCTTGATGACCAGCTGCGAGCCCCAGACGATGATGGGGATGGAGATCAGCAGGCCCAGCACGATGAGCAGGAACTGGTGCTCACCCGAGCTTTGCGCGGCACCGGCGATGGCGATCACGTTGTCCACCGACATCACGAGGTCGGCCACGATGATGGTCTTGATGGCCGCGAACAGCTTGTCGCTGCCCTCGATGTTGTCGTGGCTCTCCTCATCGGGTGCGACGAGCTTCACCCCGATCCACACCAGCAGCAGCGCCCCCACGATCTTGAGGAAGGGCAGCTGCAGCAGCACCATGGCGAACGCGATCAGGATGATGCGCAGGACGATGGCACCCGCGGTGCCGTAGATGATGCCTTTGCGGCGCTGCTCGGGTGGCAGCTTGCGGCAGGCCAGCGCGATCACGACGGCGTTGTCGCCACCCAGCAGGATGTCGATGATGATGATCTGCCCGAGCGCGATCCAGAACGGCGCGTGGGTGAGAAAGTCCAAATCCATGAGTAACCTCGGTTGAATCCCGGTGCCTGGCGACACCGCGGGTGTTGCTACGCATGTTCACTGATTGGAAATCGGACGCACACAGGCACATACCCGTACGCGAAAAGGCTTCCTTTGAGTGACCACGTGAATCAGTCGCTCAAAGGTCTTGCTCACAACCGCTGGCACGGTTGCTCGGCGGGCCGGAAGCCATTGGTCTGCACCTGGCTTCGTACTGACGACCCGTCAACGCCGCAGTGGCTGGCCTGTTGAAGGCGCCCGCTGCGGGAGAGCTACTCCCCCTTGAAGGGCGAGATTTGACCACAACCCGGCCCCTGTTGACCAGAGGAATGCGCGCCAGGGTGTGGCGGCGGGCGCAACAGACCATGGACTGGACACCTGGCAAGGCGCCGCAGCGCGCACGATCACGGCACCGTGCAGCGGCCGCTCCACCCAATGAATCACGGAGTATCGGAGCCTGCCGATTGCCCTTCAATCGGCAGCACCCGATACTGCCTCAGAGCTGCACCACCTGCACCCCGCCGAGCGGGCCTTCTTCCTTGGGCAGGGGCTCTTCATCGAAGGCCTTGTCGCCGTGCTCGTCGGGCTGGCCGTTGGCCTTCAGCCCCTGGAAATCGAACAGCTCGCGGTCCATGAGGTGCGAGGGCACCACGTTCTGCAGGGCCGTGAACATGCTCTTGATGCGGCCCGGGTACTGCTTTTCCCAGTCGCGCAGCATGTTGCCGATCTGCTTGCGCTGCAGGTTTTCCTGGCTGCCGCACAGCGTGCACGGGATGATGGGGAACTCGCGGTGCTCGGCCCAGCGCACCAGGTCGCGCTCGTAGACATAGGCCATGGGGCGGATGACGATGAATTCGCCGTTGTCCGAATTCAGCTTGGGCGGCATGCCCTTGAGCTTGCCGCCGAAGAACATGTTCAGGAAGAAGGTCTGCAGCATGTCGTCGCGGTGGTGGCCCAGCGCGATCTTGTTGCAGCCCAGGCGGCGCGCCACGGTGTACAGGATGCCGCGCCGCAGGCGCGAGCACAGGCTGCACATGGTCTTGCCCTCGGGGATGTTCTTCTTGACGATGCTGTAGGTGTCCTGCGTCTCGATGTGGTAATCGATGCCCAGGCTACCCAGGTACTCGGGCAGGATGTAATCGGGGAAGCCGGGCTGCTTCTGGTCGAGGTTGACGGCCACGATGTCGAACTTCACCGGCGCACGCTTTTGCAGCTTGAGCAGGATGTCGAGCATGCCGTAGCTGTCCTTGCCGCCGGACATGCAGACCATGACCTTGTCGCCCTCCTCGATCATGTTGAAGTCGACGATGGCCTGGCCCACCAGGCGGCACAGGCGCTTTTCGAGCTTGTGCGTCTCGCGTTCGATCTTCACGCGCTTGTCCGCGCTGAGGGCCTGCGACGCGCCGGCTGGCGCATCGGCGTGGCCGGCGCCGGCCTCGTCGTCCAGCCAGGCCTTGGGGTGTTCGACCGCCAGCGCCGCGGCTTCGGGGGTGTGGGCGGCGTGATCGGTCAACGCGTCATCCGCCAAAGTGGTTGCTTGCATGGGGCCGTATTTTCGCCGCTGCGCCGACGATCCGCTGGCGCATGGCGAATCCGGGCCCAGCCGCCGAGTCGACCAAGGGGGCGCCCATGCGCCTCGGTCATGACCTCGCACGGCATGGCGACGGTCGCCATCCACGTGGGGGCCGGCCATGCGCGTGTGGATCTGTACCGTGCCCTGCGGGCCACCGCAACGGCTGACCACGAAGCACGCGCAGGTCACTCGCGGGCCAGCCATCTGCCGGTTTGGGCCTGGCGGGCAAGAGCCGCGCGCAGCTGGGCATCCGCGAGCAAGCGCTGGATGGCCTGAACTTTCAGCCCTGAGCCCCCGGCCTGGCTCAGACAGTCGCGATTTGGGCCAGACAAACCGAAGACAGTATGCACCGATTTTCGTTTTCTGGTGAACGGCAATCGGCGCATACTGCCTTTCAACCTCTAAACCTGCGCCACGCGAACGCAGCGCCCACCGCACGTCAGGCCTGCGGCGCGTCCTCGCCCGCGGTGGCGGGCGCGCGGACGTCCAGCTCCACCTTCCAGCGTTCGCTGCCGCCCACGGGCACGGCCGCCAGCTCCAGCGTGCCGATGTCGGTGACCCGCGCATGCAGGGTGACGGGCACCACCTCGCCGGGCTGGCGGCCTTCGGCCGGCAGGTTGGCTTCGATCTCCTGCAGCTCGACCAGCTCCTCCGGCCCCCAGAACTCGAGCTGTGTGCCCACCGTGTCGCTGCGGCGCACGGATGAGCCGAAAAAGCGCAGCCGCACCGGCTCGCCCACCACCAGGCCGAACACCTGGCCGTCCAGCGCCACGTCGCTGCCCTCTTCCATGCCGAAGGGCGCCAGGCACAGGGCCGTGATGGGGGGCTCCATGCCCGGGATCGCCGGCATGTTCGACTCCACACCGACGTAGAAGCTCTGCGCCGTGCCGCCCCGGATGCGCACGCCGCGCCCGCGCCGCACGTAGCCGTAATAGGCCGCGCCGCGGGCCACGGCCAGGTCCAGGTCGGCGCCGTCCAGCAGGCGCGCGGGCGGCGCGCCTTCTTGCGTCAGCCAGCCGTTCAGCACCTCCAGCAGGCGGGCCTCGATCTGCGCCGCCTTGAGCACACCGCCGTTGAACAGCACGGCCGTGGGGTGCAGGAACGAACCGTTCTGCGCCGTGGCGGCCAGCCCGTCCAGCTCGCCCGCGGCGCCCACCTGGCGCGACAGGAAGGCGGCCAGGTGGCGCGTGACGGCCGCATCCTGCGCATACGGCAAGCCCAGCTGCGTCAGGCCGCCGCGGGCGCGCTGCACCGGCTTGTCGGCCACCGCCACGCGCGGGAAGAAGCCCTCGAGCACGATGGCGTCGACCTCGGCACGCGTCACCTCGGTGCGCAGGCTACCGCCGATCAGCTTGCTGCCCCGGCTGGGCACCACCACGGGCACGGCCTGCAGGCTGGCGTCGGCCAGCAACTGTTCCTTGGCCGCGCGGCAGGCGTGGGCCAGGGCCCGCGTCTGCCAGGCATCGAGCTGCTTGCCCTCTTGCGCCAGCTTGCGCGCCACGCCGTAGGCCAGCGCCAGGTCCATGTTGTCGCCGCCCAGCAGGATGTGCTCGCCCACCGCGATGCGCTGCAGGGCCAGGTTGCCGTCCTGCTCGCGCACGGCCATCAGCGACAGGTCGGTCGTGCCGCCGCCCACGTCCACCACCAGCAGCACATCGCCGTGCTGCACCTGTTTGCGCCAGCCGCCCGCCGTGGCCTGAATCCAGCTGTAAAGCGCGGCCTGCGGCTCTTCCAGCAGCGTGAGCTGGCGGTAACCAGCCAGTTGAGCCGCCTCGGCCGTCAGCTCGCGCGCCACGGGGTCGAACGAGGCCGGGATGGTGACGGTGATGTCCTGGGCCTCGAACGGCGCCTCGGGGTGGGCCTGGTTCCAAGCCTCTTTCAGGTGCGTGAGGTAGCGCACCGACGCCGCCAGCGGCGACAGGCGCGCCACCTCGGGCGGCGCCTCGGCCGGCAGGATGGGCGCCCGCCGGTCCACACCGGGGTGGCACAGCCAGCTCTTGGCGCTGGCGATCAGGCGGATCGGCGTGGCGGCGCCGCGCGCGCGCGCCAGCTCGCCCACGATGGCCGCCGGCGTGGCGCCATCCGCGGGCCAGGGCAGGCCCAGGTCGCCCGGCGCGAACTCGCTCTCGTGCGGCAGGTAGCTGAACGAGGGCAGCAGCGGCCTGGCCTCCACCTGGGCCGGCCCGGTCAGCTGCGGCACCGCCAGCACGCCCTGGGCCACGCGCTCGCCATCGCTCTGGGCCAGGTTCACCCAGGACAGCGCGCAATGCGTGGTCCCCAGGTCAATGCCAAGGGTGTATTGGGGGGAAGCCGTTTCATTTTCAACGGCAGCAGGGGCATACTGCTCAGACATGTGATTCATTCGTTCCAATGTGGGCGCCGCCGGGCGGCGCGATGGCGTGGTGGGCGCACGCCGCAGGTCAAGGCCACGCTGCGGGCGCCCCAGCGGCGTGACGCGGTGGTGTTGCCGTCCTCAGATCCGGGACGTCGCCAGGGCACAGCACTTCAGGCAGGTGTATCACGCCACACCCGTTCTAGATAAAACGGGAACAACGCCATGCTGCAAAGTGCTTGTCATTGAGGGACAAGCAGCCGGCTTCCACGGTGCTGCGCAAGCGTGGCTCGGGCCGGACCTCACAGCTCCACGTCGGCCTGGGCGATGACCCGGGCCACCTCGGGGTCGGCCAGCTGCGGCAGGCGGGCCTCCGTGGCGCGCCAGCCGCGGTGGGTCAGCGTGCCGGTGAACGGCGGTTCGCCCACCACGTTGCCGCTCACGCGAGTGCTGCCGGCATCGAAGCCGGGCTGCAGCGTGATGCGGCTGCCCTCGGCCTCGGGGCGCACGGCTTCCAGCGTGAGGTGATCCCGCAGCACCTTGCGGCAGCCCGCGTGCACCACGCGCGCGGCGGCGCCGATCTCGGCGTCGCTGTAGCCGGCCACGTCCTCCTGCACGAAGTCGACGAACCGCGCCTCGCGCTGCAACAGGCCGAGCAGCTGGTACGCCGCGGTCGCCGTCTGCACCGGCACCTCGACGCGGACTTCGACCGGCACCTCCACGCGCTGTTCGACCACTTTCTCCACGAGCTTTTCCACCGTCACCTCGACCGGCCTCTCGACGATTTTCTCCACCACGGTGATCACCGGCTCGGGCGCGGGCACGTCGGCCACCAGCGCCTCTCCGCTGCGCAGACGGGCCACGTTGCCCGCCAACTGGGCATTGCCCACGATGGCGAAAAAGCTGCCCATCGCAATGGCCAGGCGGCTGAAAAAAGATGGGGGATGGGCGTTCATGCAAACAAGGCCGGCGGGTATCGCCGGCAGGTGAAACCAAAGAAAAAGGCCAGCAGCCCTGGCGCTGCCAGCGCCCGGCCAACAGACCCAATCGCGTGTGCGCCAGCGGACGAGGTACCGGTGCAACCGCAGGACCTGACACGCTGCTGCGCCTGCGGCGGGCGGCAGAGAACCCACAGGGCGTCGGCGCCGCGAGCACTGACGCGCCAAAGCGCCCGATTTTATCGGCCGCGCCCATGGCCCTGGCAGCCAACGCACATGGGCACCGCCGGTGCCATCGGCACCAGCCGGCCGCGCATCCCCGGCAGGCAAGAAAAAACCGCTTCGGTCACCCGAAGCGGTTTGTATACCCGCCAACTCAAGCCGGCTGGGTGACCTCAAACGCCAGGCCACAGCCTGGCGTCATCAGGCCATCAGCGCGCTGCGCGGTTGCGACGACGCAGGGCCAGGGCACCCAGGCCGGCGCTCAACAGACCCAGCAGGCCGATGCCAGCGGTGTCCAGCGCGGGCACGGGCTTGGCGTTCGACGGCTGGACGGGCGGCGTCGGATCGGCCCCGGTGCAGGTCGCCGTCACGTAGAAGTCGGCAATGGCCGCCAGCGCGCACGTGCCACCACCGCAGTCGTTGGTGTTCTGACCACCATCCAGCATCAAGCCAATGGTGTTCTGGCCACGCGCGAAGCCGGGAATGGCAGGCGTCGTAGCTGTTGCGAACGCGCCAAACCCGTTCGGCAGGTACAAGCCGGAATTGTCGAACACCGGCGCTTCGCCCGTTGGCTGGACAAACACGGTATTGCCGTAGTCATCAAATCCAAATCGGCCATCCAATTTGATGCTGTCCAGGTACACGTTGTTGCCCACAGTGATGGGCTGGTTCATTTGGAACACGGCAGCGTGATAACCCGCTTTGGCTTGACCTGTGGCTGCCGGATAGGGCACGCCCGGGATGTCAGCGCCCGCCGGATCTGTGGTGCCCGGGCTGATCCAACGCGCGGTCGTTTCCGAGCCGGCCGGCAAGCCAGCGGGGTCGAAATAGCTGCGATAGCGATAGTCGTCAAACAGTGGCTGCTCGACGTTTTCCAGCGTACCGGCGTTGTTGCGCCAGGTCCACTTCCAGTCCCGGGCGTTGGTGGTGAACGGACCAATGCGGACCGTCTCGCCAGCCGGCGTGCCGGCCGGGCAAATCAGGGCGGCTGTGGGCTGCGCAGCCGGCTCGGTCAGGCAATCGGCCGTGATTTCCATGTCGGCCACCACACCGGTGGGCAGGACCGCAGTCGTGCTTTCGCTGGAGGTGGAAAAGCCGATGGTGTTGTCGCCATAGTAGAAGCCCAGGCCACCACTCAGATCGATGTTGGCTGGCGAGCCCCAGCTCCCCCCCAGCATGTTCGTTTCCTTGAACCACGTGGTGTTGGCCACACCCCCGGGCAATGTGGCAGGCTTGACCACGAAGCGCGCATTGTTGTCGCCGCCGCCCGTGCCGACGATCCGAATGGTCGACAGGTCCACATTGGGTGCAACGGTGATGACCTCATCGCGGATGAACGTCACACGGCCTGCGGTCCAGGCGCCGTTGGCGACAACACCCGCGACGGTCACAGCCGGGTACGGCGGATTGCCCGTGCTGCCTGCTTGCATGTTCTCCTGACCGAAGCCCAGCCACTTGCCCTCCACGGGAGTGCCCTCCAGCGAACCCGTTCCCGTGCCATGCGTGACACCGGCAGGATCGAAGTAGCCGTACCACAGGAAGTCGTCCCGCACGGTCGCTACCGGGCCCATTGGATCGCTCACGTACTTGCCATCGGTGGTCCAATCAGCGGCAGATGCGGTGCTCACACGCAACGGCGTGCCACAGGTCAGCGTAGCGGCCTGCACGCCGCCCATGGCGCACAGCCCCAAAACAGCCACGGCCACCGGCGATGCGGCTTTGCGGAAGATCCCCGCGCGGGCAGCGCGCGTGGCGAACGGTGAAACACTTGCCATACAACCCTCTCCTTGTGGATGAAAGACTTACAAATCCTGGCTGATTATGGCGTATGAGCGCACGAAATGCGTATTTTTTGACCGATGTGGTTGACATCCCACACAAGGCGGGGCGAAGCCATGGGGCATTTCGGCGAGTGGAATGGGGTTAGGAGCCCGGTCACCGTCCGTGTCTACCTGCGCGCAAGCCTGTCTTGACGCCTAAGCGACACGGGGGTGCAACTTGCGCTGCACCCCCGTGTCAGGCCAACAAAGGGCTTACGCCCTCACCGGATCATTGCACGCGGCGACGGCGCAAGCCCATCACGCCCAACAGGCTGGCCAGCAGGCCCAGACCCAGGGTGCCCAGCGTGGGCACCGGCTTGGCCGTGTTCGTCCCAGGCACAGGCACCGCCGTGATCGTGACCGATTGCGTCACCTGCGGGGCCGGATCGAAGGACACGCTCCCGACATTGCCACCTGCCTGGTTGGCGGCGATGGTGCACACC
Source organism: Comamonas serinivorans (assembly GCF_002158865.1). Lineage (NCBI taxonomy): Bacteria > Pseudomonadati > Pseudomonadota > Betaproteobacteria > Burkholderiales > Comamonadaceae > Comamonas > Comamonas serinivorans. The sequence continues at coordinate 4,392,108 of NZ_CP021455.1, forward strand.
CCACCGGCCACCGGCGTCACCGTGGTGCCCGAGACGGTGCAAACGCTGGGCGTCAGGCTGGTGTAGGTCACAGCCAGGCCCGAGCTGGCGGTCGCCACGGGAGCGATCTCGAAGTCACCATCTTCCAGGTTGCGCGGGGTGGTTTGCGCCGGGAAGGTGATGGTCTGATCAGGCGGTGCATCGATCTGAATGCTCTGCTGCACCGGGGTTGCAGGATTCACGTTGTAGGTCGTGCCGCCAATGACCTGCGTACCAGCAGGCGCATTCGCTTCGATGGTGCAAGTGCCGCTGACGGCGGGCGTGGGCAGCGTCACGGCACCGGTGCTCGGATTCACCGAGCAGATCGTCGGCGTCAGGCTGGTGTAGGTCACCGCGATGCCCGCCGTACTGGTGGTGGGCGGCGCCGGCGTCCACGCCACGTTGGGACCGTTCAGCGCCGAGTACACGCCCGGCTCGGGCTGGCTGAAGTTGATGAGCTGCGTCGTCGGGTCCAGCTCGGCCAGGCGGGCAATGCCGCGTCGCGCCTGGCCAGCCACGCTCGTGAACTTGCCGCCCAGGTACACCGTGCCATCGGTGTTAGGCAGCACCGCCCACACCCAGGCGTTGGTGCCGCTGGACGTGTCGAAATCCGTGTCCACGGTGCCATCGGCATTGAAACGTGCAATGCCCTGGCGCGTGATATCGGTACCGATCGCCGCACCCGATGTGACGTCTCGCTCACCGACCTGGGTAAAGCTGCCCCCCACGACGATCTTTTGCTCGCCACCCACATCCTGCAGCGCCACAGCCGCACCCCAGTCGTTGATGAAGGACTTGAACGTGCTGTCTGGCGTGCCGTCGGTGTTCAGGCGCACCACACCGCGGTGCCATTCACCGGCGAACTGGAGCGGGCCGCCGTTGACCACGATCTTGTTGTCTGACTGGATGGCAATCTGGTACACAGGGAACAAGCCGCTGTGCGAGCCGTTGGGTTGTGCCGTGTTGTTGGCATTCGGCACGAAGGTGGTGTCGACCGAGCCATCGCTGTTCAGCCGGGCCACACCACGGATGGTGGTGCCGTTCACCGCCGTGAACGAACCCGCGATCACAATCTTGCCATCGGCCTGAAGCTTCACATCCTCAACGCCAGCGTTGGCGCCGGTGCCCACATTGAATGAGGTGTCCAGCGTGCCATCCGCATTCAGACGCGCGATGCCGCTGCGGGCGGTCCCGTCAATCGCCGTGAAGTAACCCACGATGACGATCTTGCCGTCAGGCTGCACAGCAATGCCCCGCACATTGTTGTTGGCCTTGACCTGGCCAACCGGTGCATTCTGAAAACTGCTGTCCAGGGTGCCGTTGGCATTCAGGCGCGCAATACCCCAAAAGGTGGTGAAGGCAGCGCTGCCCGTGGGACGTACAGCTGTGAAAGCCCCACCAATCAAGATCTTGCCATCGGCCTGTACGGCAATCGCCTTCACGAAGTGATTGGTTGCAACCTGCAGTGTGTTGTCCAGCGAGTCATCGGTATTGAAGCGCGCCAAGCCTTGATAGCCTGCCTGCCCTTCCACCACTGTGAACGCACCACCGATCAATACCCGACCGCTGCCATCTTTAACCATGACCATGGTCTCGAGGTCGGTGCCGCCATTGTCGGCAAAATCGTCCGGCGCATAGATCGCCGCATTCGCCATGCCCAACCCACAGGCCAGCAGCACGGCGGGCAGGGCTTTCAACACGGCCCGCGGGCCGATTCGCTTTGCAAACAGGGACGCCTTTTCCATACACCTCACTCCAATTCGACAAAAGAGTTACTAAAGCTCGGAAATTATGGCGAAAAATAATGCAAACAGGTTCGTTTTACCCTGACGGATCGACAACCGGTCTGGCCAATTGATCGCTTCGCGCCATGGCCATGGCCCCTCGTCCTCCTCGCGACATGGGGTGGGCACGGCTTCGCCAACCATGTGACGTGATCACAACAGTGCCGGCACCGCGGCGTGCCGGCGCACCAGGAGACCCGGCATGAAACCCATCCAAACCGTCACCGGCGCCATCGGTGTCGACGAGCTCGGCATGACACTGATGCACGAACACATCTTCGTCGCCTTTCCCGGCGCCGAGTTCGACCCGCGCTACACCTTCGACCGCGCGCAGTTCATCGAGCGCGCCGTGCGGCGCCTGCAGGCCCTGCGCGAATTCGGGGTGAAGACGCTGGTGGACCCCTGCCCCATCGAGCTGGGCCGCGACGTGCGCTTGCTGCGCGAGGTGTCGGAGAAATCGGACGTGCAGATCATCTGCGCCACGGGCTTTTATTACGAAGCCGCCGGCATCCCGAGCTACTGGCGCCACATGCCCGTGGAAGAGATCGCCGAGCTGTACATCCGCGAGATCGAGCACGGCATCGACGGCACCGACATCCGCGCCGGCATCATCAAGTGCGCCACCGGCGCGCCTACCATCACGCCGCTGGAACAGCGCGTGCTGACGGCCGCCACCCTCGCCCAGCGCGCCACGGGCGTGCCCATCCTCACCCACACCGAGGACGGCCATTGCGGGCCCGAGCAGCAGGACATCTTCGAAGGCGGCGGCGTGGCCCTGCAGCACTGCCTGATCGGCCACAGCTGCGGCAACCACGACCCGGCCTACCACCGCGGCCTGGCCGCACGCGGCTCGTACGTGGGCTTCGACCGCATCGGCCTGGTGCGGCGCGGCTCGGACGACCTGCGCGCCGACAACGTGGTGAAGCTGACCGAAGCCGGCCATGGCGACCGCGTGATGCTGAGCCAGGACGCCTACTGCGGCTGGCGCGGCAAGTTCATCTTCGAGGCGGACCCCGAGCGCACGGCCCAGATCGACGCCCTGCGCGAGACCGATGCCTGGCCCCGGCCCCACACCGGCCTGTTCACCGACTTTGTGCCCCGGCTCAAGGCCCGCGGCCTGGACGATGCACAGATCCAGCGCTTCCTGGTCGACAACCCCCGCGCCTACTTCCAGGCCGCCCACGCCGCCCATGCGCAGGCGCGGCAGGCGGCCGAAGCCAAACCGGCCTGAGGCCAGGGCGCAGGGCCGCACTGCCCGTCGCCCGCCGCCCGCCGCCCGCCGCCCGCCGCCCGCCGCCCGCCGCCCGCCAAGCTCGCATTGGACATCATGGGGTATGTCGGCATGGCCGATTTTTGATCAACGACAACGGCAGCATACCCCCATGAAATCGTTGTTCACTGACTGAGCCTGAGCAACCAGCGCATCGCTGAAGCGCTTCACAGCCCCGGCGCCGGGCTTGCGCAAGGCCGCTGCGGAGCCCGTTGTTCACACGGCCAGATCGCGCCGCACCGGCTCCCGCACTCAGACTGCCGGCTGGCCCAGCCATTGCGGCCCCGGGATACCGTCATCGCGCCCGAAGCCCATCGGCCCGCCCCTCGCCCCCCACGATCCCGAGCCAGGAAGGCCGTGCCTCGGCGCCCATGGCCTCGGGCTCCGGGCGGCGCAGCCATTCGCGCGCGTGACCGCCGCGGCCCTGCGTCGCCGGCCCGTCGCATCGGCCTTCAGGCCCCGGCGTCGCTGGCGTCGGCCGGGTCGGATGCGCCGTGCGCGGCGTCGATCGCCTGCATGTTGTCCAGCAGCTTGAGCAGGTAGTGCAGCGTGTGCGCCAGGTCGTTCACCGAGAAGCCCTGCAGCGCCTCGTCGTAGTACTGCGCGATCTTGGGCGAGGCCTCGTGCAGCCACACGCGCCGGCCTGAGGCCGTCATCGTCACCAGCTTGGCGCGCTTGTCGGCCGGGTCGGGCGTCTGCGCGATGTGGCCATCGCGCGCCATGCGGCTGAGCAAGCCGGTCAGGTTTTGCCGCGTGACCATGAGGTAGCGCGCCAACTCGCCCACCGCCATGCCCTGGGCCGCCGCCGGCCGCGAGAGCGCGCCCAACACCGCCCATTGCTGGGTGGTCAAGCCTTCCTTCTCCACCGCCCGCGAGCCTGTTTTATGCAACATGTTTGCACATTGGTAGAGACGAAAGAACAAGCGATTGGCGAGTTCCATGCGCGACGATTCAGGGGAAATACTGAGGTTTTCAGCCATGAACTGATCAAGAAAAAGGTTGCACCGCATCCCTGAAATATGGCAACATATTTCCATAAATGCAATCACCGGCCCGGTTCTGGGCCACAGACAGCCCCAAGCCTAGGGCATTCCGAGGCCGGGGCACCCACTGGAGCAGCAAGATGAAGCGATTCGATGGCAAGACGGCCGTGGTCACCGGCGGCGGCGGCGGCATTGGCGGTGCAACCTGCAGGCGGCTGGCGGCCGAAGGCGCCCGCGTTGCGGTGTTCGACCTCAACGGCACGGCCGCCCACCAGGTGGCCGAAGACATCCGGGCCGCCGGCGGCCAGGCCGCGGCATTCACCTGCGACATCGCCCACCTGGCCCAGGTGCAGCAGGCCGTGGCCGACGCCGAGCAGCAGCTCGGTCCCATCGCCGTGCTGGTGAACAACGCCGGCTGGGACGTGTTCAAGCCCTTCACCCAGACCTCGCCCGCCGACTGGGACAAGCTCATCGCCATCAACCTGACGGGCGCGCTCAACATGCACTTTGCCGTGCTGCCTGGCATGGCTCAGCGCAAGGCGGGCCGCATCGTCAACGTGGCGTCGGATGCCGCGCGCGTCGGCTCGTCGGGTGAGGCCGTGTACGCCGCGTGCAAGGGCGGGCTGGTGGCCTTCAGCAAAACGCTGGCGCGCGAACACGCCCGACACGGCATCACGGTGAACGTGGTCTGCCCCGGCCCGACCGACACCGCGCTGCTGGCCGGCGTGGCCCAGGGCGCCGCCCACCCCGACAAGCTCATCGAGGCCTTCACGCGCGCCATCCCGCTGGGGCGCCTCGGCCAGGCGGACGACCTGGCCTCGGCCATCGCCTTCCTGGGCAGCGACGACGCCAGCTTTGTCACCGGCCAGGTGCTCAGCGTCTCGGGCGGCCTGACCATGAACGGTTGAGCCTCGGCCATCCCAAACACAGTATCTGCACTTTCTCGTTCATTTCACATCGGCAACCGCCTCATACCCACTTCAATCCGGAGACCATCATGAACAGCAGCACCTTTGAAGACATCCTCTACGAGATCCGCAACGGCGTGGCCTGGATCACGATCAACCGGCCCGAGAAGATGAACGCCTTCCGCGGCACCACCTGCGACGAGCTGATCCGCGCGCTGAACAAGGCCGGCTACGACCGCGAGGTGGGCTGCATCGTGCTGGCCGGCGCCGGCGACAAGGCTTTCTGCACGGGCGGCGACCAGTCGGCCCACGACGGCAACTACGACGGCCGCGGCACCATCGGCTTGCCCATGGAGGAGTTGCACACCGCCATCCGCGACGTGCCCAAGCCCGTGATCGCACGCGTGCAGGGCTACGCCATCGGCGGCGGCAACGTGCTGGCCACCATCTGCGACCTGACCATCGTCTCGGAGAAAGCCATCATGGGCCAGGTCGGGCCCAAGATGGGCTCGGTCGATCCGGGCTACGGCACGGCCTTCCTGGCCCGCGTGGTGGGCGAGAAGAAGGCGCGCGAGATCTGGTACCTGAACAAGCGCTATTCGGGCGCCGAGGCCGTGGCCATGGGCCTGGCCAACGTCTGCGTGCCGCACGAACAGCTGGACGCCACCGTGCAGGAATGGGCCGAGACCATCTGCCAGCGCAGCCCCACGGCCATCGCCATCGCCAAGCGCAGCTTCAACATGGACACGGCGCACCAGGCCGGCATCGCCGGCATGGGCATGTACGCGCTCAAGCTGTACTACGACACCGACGAGTCGCGCGAGGGCGTGAACGCGCTCAAGGACAAGCGCCAGCCCGATTTCCGCAAGTACGCCAAGTGAACCCGCCAGAAGGTGAACGCCATGTCCCTCACCCACAACCCCTACATCGACGATGACCTGGCCGCGCTGGCCGAGCACGCCGCGCGCTTTGCCGCGCGGCGCATCGCCCCCGGCTTTCTCGAGCGCGACGACACCCGCGTGCTGGACCGTGCGCTGATGCGCGAAATGGGCGAGATGGGCTTCATCGCGCCCGAGCTGCCCGAGGCCGCCGGCGGCCAGGGCATGGGCTGCCTGGCCGCTGGCGTGATCCACGAAGCCATCGCGCGCGCCGACCTCTCCCTCAGCTACATCAACCTGCTGGCGTCGCTGAACGGCCAGATCCTGTCGCAGCATGGCGAGCGCAGCGTGGTGCAGCCCTGGCTGGACCAGCTGATCGCGGGCGAAGCCCTGTGCGCCATCGCGCTGACCGAGCCACGCGGCGGCTCGGACGCGGCCAACCTGCGCCTGAAGATCGAGCGCGACGGCGAGCACTACGTGCTGAACGGCGAGAAGACCTCGATCTCGGCCGCCGACCAGTGCGACATCGCCGTGGTGTTCGGCCGCACCGGCACCATCGCGTCGGGCGCGCATGGCGTCACGGCGCTGCTGGTGCCCATGGACCTGCCGGGCATCACGCGCAGCCGCTTCGACTGCCATGGCCAGCGCGCCATCGGGCGCGGCTCGCTGTTCTTCGAGAACGTGCGCGTGCCCGTCAACCACCGGCTGGGCGAGGAGAACAAAGGCTTTGTGCAGGTCATGCAAGGCTTCGACTTCTCGCGCGCCCTGATCGGCCTGCAGGTGCTGGCCGTGGCCCGCGTGGCCCTGGAGGAAACCTGGGCCCACGTCGCGCAGCGCGAGGCCTTCGGCAAACCGCTGTCGGCCTTCCAGGGTGTGTCGCACCCGCTGGCCGACTTCGACACCCAGGTCGAGGCCGCGCGGCTGATGTGCCTGCAGGCGCTGTGGCTCAAGGACCGCGGCCTGCCCCACAGCGCCGAGGCCGCCATGTGCAAGTGGTGGGCGCCCAAGCTGGCCTACGACTGCATCCACCAGTGCCTGCTGATGTTTGGCCACGGCGGCTACGACCGCGGCCCGATGGAGCAGCGCCTGCGCGACGTGATGGGCTTCCAGATCGGCGACGGCACGGCGCAGATCATGAAAACCATCATCGCGCGCACCCGCGCCGGACGCGAGGCCGTGCCGGCCTGATCCGCGGCGCCCGCCGGCGTCTGCCCCTCACCGCGGCGGACGCGCGGCGCACCCGCGCCCGTTCCACACCCCCACCGCCGCCATCACCGGCCGCAGGCCGCCACCCGATCCCAACCCTGTCCCCGCGTCCCCAGGGGACGGCGGACGCGCGCGAGCGAGATGCCCACAACCAGGAGACCCGCATGAACTTCGATGCCGTATTGATCCCTTCTCGACGTGAACGAAACGTGAGCGCCGGATACTGGCGCGATCAAACGATCAACGATGCGCTGGATGCGTGCCTGCGCGAGCGCCCGGATCAGCTGGCGCTGACGGCCCACCGCGTGGCAAGCGGCGAGGTCACGCGCTTCACCTACGCCGAGCTGGCCCGCATGGCCGACCGCATGGCCGTGGGCCTGCACCAGCTGGGCGTGCGCGCGCACGACGTGGTGTCGTGCCAGCTGCCCAATGGCTGGCCCTTCACGCTGCTGTACCTGGCCTGCGCGCGCATCGGGGCGGTACTCAACCCCTTGATGCCCATCTTCCGCGAGCGCGAGCTCACCTTCATGCTCAACCATGCCGAAAGCCGCGTCATGGTCGTGCCCCAGACCTTTCGCGGCTTCGGCCACGCGGCCATGCTGCAGGGCCTGCGCCCCGAGCTGCCGCACCTGCAGCACCTGCTGGTGATCGGTGGCACCGAGTCGGGTGGCACGTGCTTCGAGGCCGCGCTGACCGAGCCCGCCTGGGAGCGCGACCCCGAGGCCGCCCGCATCCTCAGCGCCACGCGCCCCACGGCGGACGACGTGACGCAGCTGATGTACACCAGCGGCACCACGGGCGAGCCCAAGGGCGTGATGCACACGGCCAACACCGTGAGCGCCAACATCCACGCCTATGCCGAGCGCCTGCACCTGGGGGCGGACGACGTGATCCTGATGGCCTCGCCCATGGCGCACCAGACGGGCTTCATGTATGGGCTGATGATGCCCATCATGCTGGGCGCCCGCGCGGTGCTGCAGGACGTGTGGGACCCGGTCCTGGCGGCGCAGGTCATCCGCGACGAGGGGGTCAGCTTCACCATGGCCTCCACCCCCTTCCTGGCCGACCTGACGCGCGTGGTCGGCGACGGCGCGAGCCAGGGCGAGGCCGGGGTGCCCACGCTGAAGACCTTCCTGTGTGCGGGTGCGCCGATTCCAGGCCCCCTGGTCGAGCAGGCACGGGCGACGCTGGGCGCCAAGATCGTCTCGGCCTGGGGCATGACCGAGAACGGCGCCGTCACGCTGATTCGCCCCGAGGACGCGGACGAGCGCGCCGTGAACACCGACGGGCTGCCCCTGCCCGGCGTCGAGATCAAGGTGGTGGATGCCGACGGCGCCACGGTGCCGCCCGGCGAGACCGGCCAGCTGTGGCTGCGCGCCTGCTCGAACTTTGGCGGCTACCTCAAGCGCCCACACCTCAATGGCACCGACGCCGACGACTGGTTCGACACCGGCGACCAGGCCCGCATCGATGCGCAGGGCTACCTGCGCATCACGGGCCGCAGCAAGGACGTGATCATCCGCGGCGGCGAGAACATCCCCGTGCTCGAGGTCGAAACCCTGCTCTACAAGCACCCGGCCGTGGCGCAGGCCGCCGTGGTGGGCTACCCCGATGCGCGCCTGGGCGAACGCGCCTGCGCCTTCGTCGTGCCCCGCCCTGGCCAGACGCTGAGCTTCGAGGACATGGTCGCCCATTTCAAGGCGCACAAGCTGACCACGCAGTACATCCCCGAGCGGCTCGAGGTACTGGCCGCCATGCCGGCCACCCCCTCGGGAAAGATCCAGAAGTTCAAGCTGCGCGATCAGCTCCAGGCAGCCCCCACCGATTGAGCCGCGGTATGCCCTGAATGCCGTTCGTCATGCGGCGGCTTTCGGCGGATACCCAAGCTCGGTCGAGCCGCACCCCGTTGAACAGACCGGCGCCCGGCTGGTCTGGCACAGCCCATTTGCCCACGGCGGTTCTGCGTGGCATTCCCCCGCGCCTGACGCGCGCCCAACCGCCACCCCGGTGGCACCGGAGACAACCATGACCCCCTGCCCTGTGACCCCTGCGGCGGCGCCGCCGCGCACGCCCGCTGGCGCACGCCGCACCACCCTGGGCGCGTGGCCTCGAACGCGCCGCTGCGCATCGCTCGTGCTCGCCAGCCTGCTGGGCTGCGGCCTGGCGTTGGCCCAGGCCACGCCACCGGCCCAGCCGGCTGCCCCCTCCAGCGAGGCGCGCTGGCCCGCCAAGCCCATCCGCATCGTGGTGGGCTTTGCGCCCGGCGGCACCACCGACGTGATGGCGCGCCTGGTGGGCAAGGCCTTGTCCGACCAGCTGGGCCAGCCCGTGGTGATCGACAACAAACCCGGCGCGAGCGGCAACATCGCCGTGGCCGAGGTCGCACGCGCCGCCCCCGACGGCCACAGTTTCCTGGTGGCGCCCACCACGGTGGAGACGGCCAACCCGTCGCTGTTCAAGGCCCAGGTGAACCCGGCGCGCGACCTGGTGCCGGTGGCCGGCATGGGCAAGACCCAGATGTACCTGGTCACCAAGCCCGGCCTGCCGGCCCGGAACGTGGGCGAGCTGGTCAAGCTCGCCCAGCAGCCCGGGCAGCAGTTGGCGTTCGCCTCGGCCGGCACGGGCACCGCGCCGCACCTGGCCTGCGAGCTGTTCAAGCAGGCCACACGCGTGAACTTCGTGCACGCGCCCTACCGGGGCGCCGCGCCGGCGCTGCAGGATGTGGTGGCTGGCCAGGCCGATTTCGTCTGCGACCCCGGCATCGCGTTCCAGCACATCCGCTCGGGCAAGGTCAGGCTGCTGGCCATCGTCAGCAGCAAGCGGTCGCCCTTCTTTCCCGAGGTGCCCACGGTGGCCGAACAGGGCTTTGCCGGCGCCGACCTGGACATCTGGTTTGGCCTCTGGGCCCCGCGCGGCACGCCACCCGAGCTGGTCCGCCGCATGGACGCTGCCGTGGCCAAGGCCCTGGCCGACGCCACGGTGAACGCCCGCTACGGCGAGCTGGGCGCGGAAACGGTGGCGCTGAGCACGCCCGCGTTCAAGGCCAAGCTGGCCGAGGAGCGCCAGCTGCTCAGCGGCTTGATCGAGCGGCAGAACATCCGGCCCGATTGAGCGGCCTGCATCGACACGGCCTGCATCGACACGGCCTGCGTCGACACGGCCTGTATCGGCACAGCCTGAAGGTGCACGGCACGCAGTGCCCGCACCCGACCGCAACGCGGAACCCGGCCATCCATTCGCTTCAGGCGTGCGGCGGAGCGGCCATGGCCGGAGCGCCACCGCAGGACACGGAACGGGCCCTGGCTGCAGGACGCCACAGGCTGCACCCGGGGTGCACAAGCACCCATGGGCCATGTTGACCAGTACGCTCGCTTGCCGATGGTTTACTCATCGGTAGCGAGCCGTACTGCCCATGACTTTGGTCAACCTGTGCTCAAGCCCGACGTCGGCGACGCAGGGCCGCCGCGCCACCGAGCAGGCCCGCGAGCGCCAGCTGCGCCCAGGCCGCCAGGCTGGGCACGGGCGCCACGGTGCCGCCGGGCACGGCCAGCGGCACGGCGATGCCACCGGGATCCACCACGCGACCGTTGCGCGTCAGGTCGCCGTCGCCCAGGCCGCCATCGGTGATGGTGACGCGCGCGGTGCGGCCCTCCACCTGCGTGGGCAGCGCAAACCAGTGCGGCTCGGCGTTGTCCGCCGTGGGACCCCACTTCCAGTACTGCGCGCCGGCCGGCAGGGTGTCGGGGTAGCTCAGCGTGAGGGTGACGGTGCCACCCTCGTCGCAGTCCGAGGCGCTGAATGCGAGCATGCCGTACGGCAAGGTGAAGCCGGCCGGCCGGCTGCCGGGGCCGCTGACGCTGCTGGGGCTGGCGTCGAGGCGGCAGGTCGCGCCGCCGCCGGCCAGGTTGCCCTGCACCGCGCCGCCGCCGGTGTCCAGCTCGAAGTCTTCGCCGGCCTCGGGGTCGGGCGGGGTGCGCCAGCTCAGGCCCAGGATGACGGGGTTGTGGTCGCTGGAGCGGTAGGCCGCCTCGCTGTAGTAGCCCGCGATCTGCGCGGCGGACTTGTAGTTGGTGTTGTAGTCCAGCACCGTGGGCTCGTCGGCGTTGATGCGCCACTTGATCACCCGGCCGACGCGATCGGCCAGCGACTCGCTGACGAACACATGGTCCAGCGACCCGTGCAGGCCCTGGAACAGGTAGGACGTGCCCTGGCTCACCTTGCGGAAGCCGCTGGCTTCCAGGTCCTTGACCGGGTCTTCCTGGGCGTAGGCGTTGAAGTCGCCCACCAGCACCGTCTGCGTGTTGGCGGCGCCGGTGGGGTTGGTGGCCAGCCAGGTCGCGAGCTGGGCCGCGGCGCGGCGGCGCGCCTGGTTGTTGGCGCCCTGGCCATCGCCCACATCGGGGTCGTTCACCGAGCCCTTGGACTTGAAGTGGTTGACCACCACCGTGAACTGGCGTGCCGCCTCGTCGTTGCCCACGGGGGCAAAGGTCTGCGCCACGGGCACGCGGCTGCCATAGGTGGCGTTGAAGGCGTCGTAGCGCGCCACGTCGGCCGCGGCAGCCTGGCCATGCGGCCTCACCCGGCGGGTGTTGTAGACCAGCGCCACAGAGATGGCGTCGGTGCCGGCGCCGGCCACGGTGTGGCCGCTGCCGATCTGGAACGGGCCCTTCACGTAGTCGTAGGTGCCGGCGCCTGCCTTGGCATTCATGGCGTCGACCAGCATCTTCAGCGCGCTGTCGGCGCCAAAGCCGTTGTTCTGGATTTCGTTCAGGCCATAGACGTCGGCGTCCATGCCGACCAGCGTGCTGACGATCTTGGCCAACTGGCGGTCGCGCTCGACCTCGTCCTCGGCACCTCGCCCCGACATGCTGTTGCCCAGCGGCGTGGTGAAGCTGGCCGAGCCCAGCGTGGTGAACAGGTTCAGCACGTTGGCGCCCACCACCTTGACGTCGGGTGAGCCCAGCTCGGCCGCCAGCGATTCGGGCGTGGGCCTGGCCTCACCCTGGAACACCACGGCCTCGGTGGGCTGCACGCGGTAGCTGGTCTGGTTGGCGGCTTCGGTGCCGGCCACCAGCTGGTCCAGCACCCCCACGATGCGCGGCGTGGTGTCGCCCGTGCGCAAGGTGTTGCCGGCCGACAGCGGCTGGCCGTGGCGGCCAGGCAGCTCGCCCGGGTTCTGCGCACTCACGCCATCGTCCAGGACGATCTGCGCACGCAGCACCTGCGCCAGGTAGGCCTCGTAAGCCGCCGCGTCGGGGGCATGGGCCTCGGTGAACTGCAGCTGCTTCTCGGTGGCCAGCGTCAGCGTGCCGTAGCGGCCCAGGTAGTAGTTGTCGGTGACCACGAGGTCCTGTCCACCGGCCGCCTTCACCTCGACCAGCATGCCTTCGTGCCGCTCCCACACGCCGACATCCTCAACCGGCAGCGTGAGGGTCACGGGCCGCGGCATGGCCGGCGTGCGCACATCGATCTCGAACTCGGCCGCGTTCAGCGTCATCTCGGTCAGGTTCCGGTACTCGCTGATCGCGCCCTGCGCACGCACCAGTTGCCCCACGGCCAGACCGGCCGGCAAGGTCCCGGCGTAGACGAACAGGCCTTCCGACGTGGCGTCGTCGCCGTCGGTCTGGCCGTCCTCGGTCTGCACGAAGAAACCCTTGAGGCCGGGCAGCACCGCCGTCACCACGCCCTCGATGCGCACGGTCTGCCCCGCCATCGAGCACGCGTCGCAGCGGCCCTGGATGCGCGAAATGGGCGTGATCGCCAGCTCGGGATCGGGCGTGGTGCCCCCTCCGCCCTCGCCCAGCGTGAACGCCGTGGGCGGGCTGGCATTGGCCGCCCAGTTGCTGGCCGTGGCGATGGCGGCCCGCAGCGCGGCCGGGCTGCCCGTGGTCGGGCCCGTGTAGGCCATGCTCGAGCCACCGGGTTTGGCAGCCACCGCCGTCTGGCCGGTGATCAGGTCCGCCGGCAGGCTGCTGGTGGTGGATGACGTGGCATCGGCGTTCCAGCTGGCCTGGTTCTGCACGCCGTAAACGAAGCTCGGCGAGGCATCGGCGCCCTGGTAGGCCAGCAGGCTGTCGTCGTTGGCCAGGTTGAAGCTGCTGCGCTTGACGGCCGTGCCCGTGCTGGCCGTGGGCGAGGTGTCGGCCTGGCTGATGCGCACCACCTGGCCCGCGCTCACGGCCACCGTGGCCGTCCAATCCACATACCCCTCGTTGGGGCGGAACGTGGCCCCGGCCGTCCAGCCGTTGTCGCTGAAATGGATGACGGTGCCGGCCTTGAGGTCACGCAGCACAACGAAGGCAAAGTCATCGCTGGGGGTGGCGTTGAACGACACCAGCGCCACGTCGCCGGCCGCCAGCGTGGTGGCCGCCTGGACCGCGGGTCCCCACAGCAGCAGGGCCGCAGCCACCGCCGACAGGCCACCGCGCACGGCGGGCAAGGCCCCACGGGGCCGACTCAGATCACCAGGCGCGCGCAGCGCCGACACACACACGGTCATGGAACAACTCACCCATCAGGTCAAACCCTGATTTGTGACAGCCCGCCATGAAAACCCTGTGTCGGTCTGGCGGCAGTTCCATGACAGACCCCAGATGGCGCCAGCGCGCTGCGGGGTATCGGGTCCCCGCCAGGACCGCCGAATCGCCTGCGTGGCGCGCACCGGTGTGCCACGCAACCGCACAGCGACCACCGCGGTGGCAACACGGGCCCGCAGGCGCGCTGGCCCGGCGTGCAGACCTGGGTGCCGCAAGCACACCCAGCCGCCACGCGACAATGGCGGCTGCACCGCAGCCCACGCCCACCATGCCCTTGCCCGACCTTTCCCTGTCCCTGCAATTCGCGCGCTTCGACGAGGCCGCCGCCCACCGCGCCGTGTTGCCGCGCCACAAGGTCGCGCGCTGGATCCGCCATGCGCTGGCGCTGCCGGCCGAGATCACGGTGCGCATCGTCGACGCCGAGGAAGGCCAGCAGCTCAACCGCGACTACCGGCACAAGGACTACGCCACCAACGTCCTCACCTTCGACTACACCCAAGAGCCCCTGGTGACGGCCGACCTGGTGCTGTGCGCTCCGGTGGTGGCGCGCGAAGCGGCTGAGCAGAACAAATCGCTCGAAGAACACTACGCACACCTCTTGGTGCACGGCACGCTGCACGCCCAGGGTTGGGACCACGAAACCAGCGAAGCCGACGCCAACGAGATGGAGGCGTACGAAACCGAGATCATGCAGGGCCTGGGCTTCGCCGACCCGTACGCCAAGGACTGACCGCGTCGCCGCGGCCCCAGCCAGGGATCGCGTGGCGACAGCGGCCCATCCTACGGGCCATGGCGCGCCCTGATGGCCACACCCGGCGCCACCGAGCGGCCCGACGCCCGTGCGGATCCGGTGTGCAGGCCCACATCGGTGCACCGCGCAAACACCCGCCCGGCTGAACGGGCGGCTCATGCAAAAAGCCCTGTGGGTTGCACAGGGCTTTGAGTCAGTATGCAAGGCTTACCGATGCATTTTCATCGGCCAGCAGGCCATACTGCCTTATTTGGTCAGCAGCGCGTTCACCCGCCGCACGTAGCTCGCCGGGTCTTCGGGCAGGCCGCCTTCGGCCAGCAGGGCCTGGTCGAAGATGACGTGCGCCAGGTCGCCGAAGTCGGGGCTGTCGGCGCTGGCCTGCAGGCGCTGGATCAGCGCGTGTTCGGGGTTGACCTCGAGCACGGGCTTGACCTCGGGCACGGGCTGGCCGGCCTGCTTGAGCAGACGCGCCAGCTGCAGGCTCATGCCGGCATCCTTGACCACCAGGCAGGCGGGCGAATCGACCAGGCGGGTGGTCACGCGCACGTCCTCCACCTGGCCGCTCAGGGCCTGCTTGATCTGTTCGAGCACGGGCTTGAGCTGTTCGGCCGCGGCTTCGGCGGCCTGGGCTTCGCCCTCGTCCTGCAGGGAGCCGAGGTCAACCGCGCCCTTGGCCACCGATTGCAGCGGCGTGCCGTCGAACTCGGTCAAAAAGCCCATGGCCCACTCGTCCACGCGGTCGCCCATCAGCAGCACCTCGATGCCCTTCTTGCGGAACAGCTCGAGCTGCGGGCTGTTGCGCGCGGCGGTCAGCGAGTCGGCGGTGATGTAGTAGATGGCCTCCTGGCCGTCCTTCATGCGCGCCTTGTAGTCGGCAAACGACACGGTGACGGTGTCGGTCGTGGTCGACGCGAAGCGCAGCAGCTTGGCGATGCGTTGCTGGTTGCCGAAGTCTTCGCCCAGGCCTTCCTTGAGCACCACGCCAAAGGCGCTGTAAAAGCGCGTGAAGCGGTCGGCGGCATCGGCGAACTTGGCGGCTTCGTCGGCCGCGGTCTTGTCCACCACGTCGGTCACGCCATCGGCCGAGGGCGTGGGTTCGGGGGCCGGGGTCGAGTCGCCCGAGCCGATGTCCACCTTGCCCTCGGCGCTGTCCGCCGGCGTTCTGGCCTTGTTCGCCAGGTCTTCGATCATGCCGAGCACACGGCGCGTGTTGCCGTCGCGGATGGCGCGCACGTCGCGGCTTTCCTGCAGCAGCTCGCGGCTGACGTTGAGTGGCAGGTCGGCCGAATCCACCACCCCGCGCACAAAGCGCAGGTAGTTGGGCAGCAGGGCCGAGGCGTCGTCCATGATGAACACACGCTTGACGTAGAGCTTCACGCCCGTCTTGGCGTCGCGCTGGAACAGGTCCATGGGCGCACGGCCCGGCAGGTACAGCAGCTGCGTGTACTCGGTGCTGCCCTCGACGCGGTTGTGCGTCCAGGCCAGCGGGTCGTCGTGGTCGTGGAAGGTCTGGGTGTAGAAGGCGCGGTACTGCTCGTCGCTGATGTCCTTCTTGGGCCGCGTCCACAGCGCGCTGGCCTGGTTGGCGGTTTCCCATTCGCCGGTCTTCACCATGCCACCGGGCTGACCCTCTTCGCCCTCTTGCCAGGTCTCTTTCTCGAGCAGGATGGGCACGCCGATGTGGTCGGAGTACTTGCCGATCAGCTCCTTGAGCTTCCAGTTGCTGGCGTACTCGAGGGCGTCTTCGCGCAGGTGCAGCGTCACGGTCGTGCCGCGCGCGGCGCGCGAGATGGCCTCGACGCTGAAATCGCCGGTGCCGGCGCTCTCCCAGCGCACGCCCTGCTCCGCCGGCAGGCCGGCCTGGCGCGACTCGACCGTGATGCGGTCGGCGACGATGAAGCCCGAGTAGAAGCCCACGCCGAACTGGCCGATGAGCTGCGAATCGGCCTTTTGGTCGCCGGTCAGCTTGCCCATGAATTCGCGCGTGCCGCTCTTGGCGATGGTGCCCAGGTTGGCGATGGCGTCGGCCTCGCTCATGCCGATGCCGGTGTCGGTGATGGACAGCGTGCGGGCGTCCTGGTCGTAGGCGATGCGGATGTCCAGGTTGGGCTGGTCTTCGTACAGCGTGGCGTCGGCAATCGCCGCGAAGCGCAGCTTGTCGCAGGCGTCCGAGGCGTTGGAGATCAGCTCGCGCAGGAAGATTTCGGAATTCGAATACAGCGAATGCGTGACCAGGTGCAGCAGCTGCGCGACCTCGGCCTGAAAGGAATGGGCGTGTTTGCTCATGGTGTGATTCAGGTCAAATGCAGTGAACCCGCGAGTATGCACCGGTTCACGTCGTCAATGAAACGCCAACTCATCCATACTGCCCACCGATTGGCCACGGTGGCAGCAGGCGTGAGCCTGGGCGCGAAGGAGGCGTCTCGCAGCGGCGGCGCTGGCCGCTCGCACGCGCCCCCGCGAGTCGGCCCTGCAGGTGCGGCCACCGGCCTGCATTTCAAGTCAGCCGCGGCCCACGCGAGCGTCGGCCCGTGTCGCGGCGGCTGCCAACCGGCTGTGGCCCTGCGCGGCGCCGGCCGCCCCCGACGCATATCATTGCCGGCGGGGCGGCCCATCGAGGCCCGATGCGCCCGCCCCGATCCGCCCGGCACTGTGCAGCGGACAGCCCCCACCCCAACATGACCCTGACCGAACTCAAGTACATCGTGGCCGTGGCCCGCGAAAAGCACTTTGGCCGCGCCGCCGAGGCCTGCTTCGTCTCGCAGCCCACGCTGTCGGTGGCCGTCAAAAAGCTGGAAGAAGAGCTGGACGTGAAGCTGTTCGAGCGCAGCTCGGGCGAGATCGGCGTGACGGCGCTGGGCGCCGAGATCGTGCGCCAGGCCCAGAGCGTGCTGGAGCAGGCGGCCGAGATCAAGGAAATCGCCAAGCGCGGCAAGGATCCGCTGGCCGGCCCGCTGCGCCTGGGCGTGATCTACACCATCGGCCCCTACCTGCTGCCCGAGCTGGTGCGGCGCGTGATCGACACCACGCCGCAGATGCCGCTGATGCTGCAGGAGAACTTCACCGTCAAGCTGCTGGAAATGCTGCGCATGGGCGAGATCGACTGCGCCATCCTGGCCGAGCCCTTCCCCGATGCCGGGCTGGCCGCGGTGCCGCTGTACGACGAGCCTTTTCTGGCCGCCCTGCCCAAGGAGCACGCGCTGGCCCGGCGCGAGCGCATCACCGCCACCGAGCTGAAGGCCGAAACCATGCTGCTGCTGGGCGCGGGGCATTGCTTCCGCGACCATGTGCTCGAGGTCTGCCCCGAATTCGCGCGCTTTTCGAGCGATGCCGAGGGCATCCGCAAGAGCTTCGAGGGCTCGTCGCTCGAAACCATCAAGCACATGGTGGCCGCCGGCATGGGCGTGACGCTGGTGCCCAGCCTGTCGGTGCCGCAGCACCTGGTCGCCAGCGGCGCGCACGACGACGCCGGCCTGGTGGTCTACCGCCCCGTGGTCGACGAGGAAACCGGCCTGCCGCCCTCGCGCCGCGTGGTCATCGTGTGGCGGCGCAGCTTTCCGCGCTACGAGGCCATCGTCGCCTTGCGCAGCGCCATCCTGGCCTGCACGCTGCCGGGCGCCACGCGCCTGGATTGACCCGGCTCTCCACCCACCCCATTCGCGCGCAGCAGCCGGCCGAGCGCGACGCTGGCGCCGGCATGCGGGCAGGCACGACGGCCACGGCACACAGGCCATCGCGTGCAGTGGGTCTAGGCGCTGGCGGGATGCGGCGCAGGTCGATCGCCCCGCAGTCCCACAACGGCCCCGTCACGATGCCGCAGCGTTTCCGCTTCGGTCCCGCTTCGGTTCCGCTTCGGCCCCGCCACTGGGGCATGCCGCCCAGCCGCGCCAGATCGGCCATGCCAGACCGGTCGTGCCCAACAGACCGTGCCAGACCAGCCGTACCAGACCAGCCGCAGCGCCCGGATTTGCACGGCCATCGCCGGCGGGCCGGTCGTGGCTGGCGTTACAGTGCCCGCTGCCCCGGCACACGCTAGGGTGCCGTTTTGTCGTGCACACCAACCCCCTTGAGGAGTCTCCATGGCCAAGTCCAGCAAACCCAGCGCCAAGGTCGCCAAAGCCGCCACCGGCACGCCCGCCATCAACATCGGCATCGCCGACAAGGACCGCGCCGCCATCTCGCAAGGCCTGTCCAAGCTGCTGGCCGATACCTACACGCTGTACCTCACCACGCACAACTTCCACTGGAACGTGACCGGCCCCATGTTCAACACGCTGCACACCATGTTCATGGGGCAGTACACCGAGCTGTGGAACGCCGTCGACCCCATCGCCGAGCGCATCCGCTCGCTGGGCCACCGGGCACCGGGCTCGTACGCCGAGTACGGCAACCTGACCAGCCTGGCCGACGCGCCCACGGTCACCCCCAAGGCCATGGAGATGGTGCGCATCCTCGTCGACGGCCACGAAGCCGTGGCGCGCACCGCGCGCGAGCTGTTCCCGCTGGCCGACAAGGCCGGCGACGAGCCCACGGCCGACCTGCTGACGCAGCGCCTGACCGTGCACGAGCAAACCGCCTGGATGCTGCGCTCGCTGCTCGAAGAGTGATTGAAACCAGGGTATTCATCCGTTGGCGATGAAAATCAATCGCCAGCAGGTCAATACCCCGCACCCTCAGCCACACAGGCACCCATCGCGCGCCAGCGTCACGCGGCGAACATCCGGCCATCCACCGGCGGCCGCTCGCCGCCCAGCCTGGGCCGACGGGCAGCCGGTTGTGGGCGGCGTCCACCTTCCTTGCCGCCCGCTGACGGGCTGCGCTTCGTCCCACCTGGGTGCCGGTCGCACCTTGCCGGCCGCACCTGGCCGGCCGCACCCCTTGCCATGCCCACGCCGTTGACCTCTTCCGCCGCGCTTTCGACCGCGCCCGCCGCCGAGCTGGCCGCCGCAACACCCGCGGCCTCCGTGGCCGTGTCACCGCCCAGCCCGGTCGCGCCCGAAGCCGCGGCCCAGGTCGCGCAGGCCCTGCACGGGCTGGACCCCTTCATGCCGCTGCTGCTGGCCCTGGTGCTGGCGGCCGGCCTGTGGCGCTACCTGGCGCTGCGGCGGCGTCACCTCGGCCAGGCCGCACTGCGTGCCAGCCTGGGCGCCGCCACGCCGGCCGCCCCCGAATCCAACGGCCCCTGGGGCGGCCTGGCGCTGCTGGCCCTGGCCGTGTTCGCGCTGTGTGCCTGGGGCGTGCACGGCGGGCCGGGCCACGCGGCCTGGCAGGCGCTCGACACCGCCGCCGAACAGGGCGCCACCCTGCGCATGCAGCAGGTGTCCACCGCCGGCCTGGCCACGCTGCGGGCGCTCACCGATTCCGGCGACGTGCTGTTCCTGGCGCTGCTGAGCCTGGCGGTGACCGGGCTGCTGGCCTGGCGCCGGCGCTGGCTGGACCTGCAGGTGTGGGTGTTCTTCATCGTCGCCCAGGGCCTGCTGATCCGCGTGTTCAAGCTGACCTTTGAACGCGTGCGGCCCGAAAACCTGCACGGCCTGGTGCTCTCAGGCGACAGCTTCCCCAGCGGCCATGCCGCTGGCAGCCTGCTGGCCTACACCCTGCTGGCGGCCTTGATGACGGCCGCGCTGCCGCGCGCGCAACGCGTGGCCTGGCTGGTGCTGGCCTGGGGCTGGGCGCTGGCCATCGGCGTCTCGCGCGTGGTGCTGGCCGCCCACTGGGCCAGCGACGTGCTCGCCGGCTGGGCGCTGGGCACCGCCAGCCTGTGCCTGGCCCTGTACGCCCTGCGCCGGCTGCGGGCCTGAGACCGCACGAGGCAGGCTCGGGCGCCCACGCGCTGGGAATATGACCGATGCCGGGCCGCGCCGTGACGGCCGAGGGCCCGGACTGGCCCTGAGGGGACACAAGCGGGCCGGCTGACGGGGGCGACGATCCAGACGCATCTTCGGATGGGCCATCGCTCAGCATTCATGGGTATCACGCCACTTCCGATGTCTCCACATCGGTGATGGCACGATACTTGTCAACACAGGTGTAAGCCTGCTCAACCAGCATGCCCGTCGATGGCGGACATGGCGGTGGATTCGGGCAAACCAGCACCGAACGAGAAGCCGCGCGAGGTGCTGGGTGTCGACCCCGGCCTCGTCATCTGCGGCAAGCAAGCCATCGACGACGGCGCCAACCAGACCGGCCAGATGGCCGGCGCCTTCGTGCGCCAGCCAGGGCGCGTGGCACCGTTGGCCGGACCAGGCCGGGCTAGGCCACCGGTTCACCGCCCCCGCAGCCCATCCTTGGCCCCTGAGGGGCCTCACTGCGGAGGCAGCACAGGCAACTGCCCAATGGCCTGGCGCACCGTCCACTGCGCACGCAGCATGTCTTCGACCAGCTCCAGCTTGTCCATCTGCCGCTCGCGCAGGGTCTCGAGCGAGTCGATGTAGTCCAGGATGCTGCCCTGGCCCAGCCGGTAGGCGTCGTCGGCCATGGTGGCCAGGTTGCCGTGCTGGTCACGCTCGTGCTGCTCGAAGGCCAGCAGCGCATCGCGGCGCAGCCGGTATTGCTGCACGCTCTGCAGCACCTGAGCCTCGGCCTCCACCTCGGCGGCCGTGCGGCGGTACCGGGCCTGCTGCAGCTCGGCCTTGGCCCGGGCGATCTCGCCCTGCTTGCGGTCGAACAGGGGCAGCTCGATGGAGACGCCGACCTGGTTGTAGTGGCCTTCCTGGCGGTTGCGCACACGGGCCAGCGACACACTGGGCGTGGGCAGGGCCTCTTTGCGTTGCAGGGCCAGCTGCTGGTTGGCCAGCTCGACGGCACTGCCCGCGGCCTGCAGGGCGGGCACGCGTTCACGCGCCTGGGCCCACAGCGCCGCGGCATCGGCGTACAGGTCGTCCGGCGGCGGGTGCAGCGGCCCCAGCGCGCGCGGCTGCCAGGTGGGCGCGGCCACCAGCGTGCCCATGCGGCCGGCCACGGTCAGCCGCTCGGCGCGGGCGCGCGACAGGCTGACGTCCAGCTGGCTGAGCTTGAGCGCCATGCGCTCGCCGTCGTAGCGGCTGCGCGCACCGGCCGTGATCTGGCCCTGCACGATGCGCAGCGCCTCGCGCATCTGCTGCTGGGCCTGGGCCCACACGCGCTCGCGCTGCTCGGCCATCTGCGCGTCCACGAACGCGTCACCGGCCTCGCCCAGGCGCTTGGCCACCTGCTCGGCCGTGTCGGCCTCGGCCTGCCGTTCGGCCTGGCGGGCGGTGGCCTTGCGCTGCGTCACCTGGCCAAAGATGGGCAGCGGCTGCTCGATGCCCAGCTCTTTTTCCCCCGGCTTGCGCGAGGCGCTGAGCACGGGATTGGGCCAGGTGCCCGCGGCCAGGGTGTCACCGCGGGCGGCCTCGATGTTCAGGCGTTCGGCGTCCAGGTCGGGGCTGCGGGTCAGCACCAGCTGCAGGAACTCCTCCAGCGTCAGCGCAGCGGGCAACGCCACCGCCGGTGCCGCCCCCGAAGGCTGGCCGGCCTGGGCCGAGGCCACCGTGGCCAGCACCACGCGCGAGGCTTCGGGCGCCGGCCCGGCCTGGGCCCAGACCAGGCCGGGCGCGCCCGCCAGCGCACACACCCACCACAGGCCTCGGGGTCGGCGCGGCGCGCGTCGGCGGCTCAGGTGATCACGCTTGTTCATCGGTTTCCTCCACGGTCTGCATGGTCTTGGGGCCCAGCAACACATAGAGCACGGGCAAGAGAATCAACGCGATGGCCGGCATGGCGATCATGCCGCCCACGATCACCGAGGCGAAAGGCCGCTGCGTTTCGCTGCCGACGCCGGTGGACAAGGCCATGGGCAGCAGGCCCAACAAAGCCAGCAGCGCCACCAGGATCACCGAGTTCATGCGCTCGGCCGCACCCAGCACGGTGGCCTCGATCAAGCCCTGGCCTTCCCGGCGCCGCTCTTCGATGGCCGACAGCACCAGCAAGCCGGCCAGCGCCACCTGCCCCAGCAGGGCGATGAAGCCGATGGCCGCGCTGATGGACAGCTCGATGCCCGTCAGGTGCAGCGCCAGCACGCCGCCCACCATGGCGAACGGGGCGCACAGCACGATCACGCCGGCGCTGCGCGCGCGGCCCAGCGCGCTGAACAGCAGCGCGTAGACCACCAGCAGCGACAGCGGCACCACCACCTTGAGGCGGGCGGCCGCGCGCTGCTGGTTCTCCCACTCGCCGCCCCAGACGGCGACATAGCCTTCGGGCAGCTTGATGGACTCGTTGAACTTGCGCAGCGTCTCCTGCACCACCGAGCCGATGTCGCGGCCCTCGACGTTGAACTTGAGCGCCATGTAGCGCGCATTGCCCTCGCGGAAGATGGAGGCGTTGCCGATCTCCACGCCCACGTGGGCCAGCGAGCGCAGCGGCACCGTGTGGCCGTCGGCCTTGGCGATGGCGATCTCGCCGATGCGGGCCTCGTCCATGCGGTCGACGAAGGGCAGACGCACACGGACCGGCACCGGCGTGGCGCCCTCCCACAAGGTGGTCACCACCCGGCCGGCCATGGCCATCTCCAGCGTGCCTTGCGCGGTATCCATGGGAATGCCTTGGCGAGCCAACGCATCGCGGTCGAACTTCACATGAATCTGGGGCGCAGGCGCATCGCGGTACAGGTCCAGATCGACCACGCCCTCGATGGGTTTGACCAGGTCCACCGTGTCCTTGAGCAACTCGCGCAGCTTGGGGATGTCGGCGCCGAACACCTTGAGCACCACCTGGCCACGCGCGCCCGAGGTCGATTCCTCGACGCTGTCGCGGATGGGCTGCGCAAAGTTGAAGGCCACGCCCGGGATCTCGCTCAGGCTCTCGCGCATCTGCTCGATCAGCGCCGGCTTGGTCAAGCCCTTGGTCCACTGGGCATGGGGCTTGAGGCGCACCAGCACCTTGGCCAGGTTCAACGTCTCGTTGTCGGTGCCCGATTCGGGCCGCCCCTGTTCCGACACCACGGTGATCACCTCGGGGTAGCGCCCCAGGCGCTCGCGCACGTCGCGCAGCACCTCCTGGCCCTTCTCCAGCGAGATGGACGCCGGCATCTGCACCAGCACGTAGGCGTCGCCCTCGTCGAGCTCGGGCAGGAACTCGGTACCCAGCCACTTGGCCGAGATGCCGGTGACCACCAGCATGGCCACGGCCACCACCAGCACCGCGGTGCGGCCCGAGGCGCGGCGCACCACGCCTGCCACGAAGTGCTCGTAGCCGGTGTGCATGCGCACGAACAGCTTGGGCTCTTCCACCATCACGTGCTTGGGCTTGAGCAGCAGTGCGCACAGGGCCGGCACCAGCGCCATGGCGAACACCAGCGCGCCGATCAGGGCGAAGGTGTAGGTCATGGCCAGGGGCCGGAAGATGCGGCCTTCGATGCTCTCGAGCGTGAACACCGGGATCAGCGCCGCGATCACGATGGCCATGGCAAACAGCGTGGGACGCGCCACGGCCACGGCCGAGTCGATGATGATGTGGCGCATGTCGGCCTGCGTCTTGGGCTGCTTGAGGCGCGCGTTGCGGATGATGTTCTCCGCCAGCACCACGGCGCCGTCGACCATGATGCCGAAGTCGATGGCGCCCATGGAGATCAGGTTGGCCGGCATGCCCAGCAGGTGCAGGCCGATGAAGGCCACCAGCAGCGACAGCGGGATGACGGTGGCCACGATGAGCGAGCCGCGCAGGCTGCGCAGCACCAGCCACAGCACGCTGACGATGAGCACGGCGCCGAACAGCAGGTTGTGCTGCACGGTGCTCAGGGTGTGGCTGACCAGCTCCGAGCGGTCGTACACCGGGATCATCTGCATGCCCTGCGGCAGCTCGCTGCCGTTGAGCTGGGCCACCTTGAGGTGAATCTGGTCCAGCACCTCGGACGGGTTGGCGCCGCGCTTGAGCAGCACGATGCCCTGCACCACGTCGTCGTGCGCGTCCATGCCCACCGAGCCCTGGCGCGGCGTGTACGACTGCAGCACCTGCGCCACGTCGCCCACGGTGATGGCCTGACCATCGGCCGCACGGATGACCACGCGCGACAGGTCTTCAGGGTGCGTCAGCAGGCCGATGCCGCGCACGATCAGCGATTGCTCGCCGCGGCGCATGAGGCCGCCGCCCACGTTGCGGTTCGATTTCTCCAGCGCCTCGGCCACGTCTTCGATGGAGATCCCCAGCGCTTGCGTCTTCTGCGGATCGACTTCGATGTGGTACTCCATCACGAAGCCGCCGATGCTGACCACGTCGGCCACGCCCTGCACCTGCTTGAGCACGCGCGCGATGTGCCATTCCTGCTCGGTGCGCAGCTGGGCCAGGGTGTGACGGTCGCTCTGCAGCTGGTAGTAGTACACCTTGCCCAGCGGCGTGTAGTCGGGCGCCATCTCGGGCGTCACGCCCTCGGGCAGGTCGGCCTGCGGCAGGCGCTGCGCCACCTCGGCGCGGGCGCTGAAGCTCTGCGCGTCGTCGTCGAAGACCAGGTTGATCATCGACAGGCCGAAGTAGCTCTCCGACCGCAGCGACACCAGGCCGGGCGTGCCGTTGAGCTCGCGCTCCAGCGGCTGGGTGATCTGGCGCTCAACCTCCTCGGGCGCAAGGCCCGGGGCCTGGGCAATCACCCCGACCTGCACGTTGGTCACGTCGGGATAGGCCTCGATGGCGGTCTTGGTGTAGGCATACACCCCGTAGATGGCCACCAGCAAGGTGGCGCACAGCGCCAGCAGGCGCCGGTGCACCACGAATGAAATCAATGCTCGCAACACAGGCTGCCTTTACAACATCTGGCTGGCCGCGCCGTCGAGCAGCAAGCCCCCGCGCGTCACGATGCGGTCGTCGAGCGCCAGGCCGTCCAGCACCGGCACCACGCCGCGCACGGGCTGGCCCAGGCGCACGTCCTTGGCCGAGAAGGTGCCGGGGTCGTCGCCCTGCACGTAGACGATGGAGCGGCTGCCGTCCTTGATGAGGACCGCCGACACCGGCACCACGGTGTCGCGGGCGCTGCTGCCCAGGGTCTCGACCTTGGCCTGCATGCCGGGCCGCAGGTTGGGCACGGCCTCCTGCAGGGCCACGAACACCGTGGCCCGGCGCGTGTCCTTGTCCAGCTCGGCCGCGATGTGCCGCACGCGGCCCGGCACCTGGCGCGCCAGCTGCGGCAAGGTCACGCTGACCTCGGCATCGACGCGCAACTGCGCCAGGTCGGCCTCGAACGCCTGGGCGCTGACGCCCAGCGACTGGGGGTCTCCCACCATGAACAGCGCCGTGCCGGCCTCGACCGCAGCGCCCGGCCCCACCGTGCGCTGCGCCACCACGCCGGTGCGCGGTGCACGCACCTCGAGGCGGTCGCCCTGGCCACCGCCCAGCCAGTGCGCCGCGCCCTGCGCCCGGCTCAGCTCCTGCTGGGCTTCGCGCAGCTTGGCCTGCGCCGCGCGCAGCTCGACCTCGGTGCCCACGCCGCGCTCGTGCATGGCCTGCTGGCGTTGTGCCTCGGTCGAGGCGGCATCGCGTGCGATGCGCGCCGCCGCCACTTCGCTGCGGGTCTGCAAGGCCTCGGTGCTGAGCAGCACGGCCAGCACCTCGCCCTGCTTCACCACGTCGCCCGCGTGCGCGTGCACGCTGACCACGCGCGCCGCCACCGGCGCCGGCACGCTCGCGATCATGTCGTCGGCGAAGGCCACCTGCGCTGGCATGGCCGTGGCCGGCAGCGCCTGCACCTGGCTCACCGGCTGCACGGACAACATCTTCAGCGCCCCCTCGCTCACGCGCACCTGGTCGGCCAGCAGCGCGGGCGCCCGTGGCGCCCCCTGCACCTCGGCCGCGGTGTGGCCACCACAGGCGCCCAGGCTCAGCGCCAGGGCCAAGGCGCCCAGTGGCGCCGCGGTTCGCTGCAGCCAGGCTGCATGCACCATGTCTCGTGTCCTCATACCGGTTCCCTCGTTGGATTGGGTCGGGACGCATGCTAGGTGTGGGGGTGCTGGCGATGGCTTAACTTCACATGACCAATCCGTAATGCGGCCGGCGGCCAGCCAGGCCCGGCGTGCACAATCGCTGACCATGCACCGCATCCTCATCGTCGAAGACGACGTGATCAACGCGCAGTACCTCAGCAACGGCCTGCGCCAGCAAGGCGCCGATGTCGTGCTGTGCCGCGACGGCGTCCAGGGCCTGGCGCTGGCCGTGGGCCAGGGCTGGGACGTCATCGTGCTGGACCGCATGCTGCCGAACGACTTCGACGGCCTGAAGATCGTGCAGGCCCTGCGCGCCACGGGCAGCACCACGCCGGTGCTCATCCTCAGCGCGCTGTCGGCCATCGACGAGCGCGTGGCCGGCCTGAATGCCGGCGGCGACGACTACCTGACCAAGCCGTTTGCCTTCACCGAGCTGTCGGCCCGCATCGACGCCCTGCTGCGCCGCTCGCAGACCGCCCCCAGCGGCTACCGCCTGGAGGTGGCCGACCTGCGCGTGGACCTGATGGCGCGCAAGGCCGAACGCGCCGGCCAGGCCCTGGCGCTGCAGCCGCGCGAGTTTCGCCTGCTGAGCTTTCTGATGCAGCATGCCGACCGCGTGGTGACGCGCACCATGCTGCTGGAAGCGGTCTGGAACTACCACTTCGACCCCGAGACCAACGTGATCGACGTGCACATGAGCCGCCTGCGCGCCAAGGTGGACAAGGGCTTTTCGCCCGCCCTCATCCACACCGTGCGTGGCATCGGCTACAGCCTGACCAGCAACCCCGACGCCCTGCCATGACCGGCAAGCCGTGGAGCTCCATCGCCTTTCAGGTGGCGTTCCGCCATGGCGCCCTCATCGTGCTGACGGTGACCATCGTGCTGGGCATGTTCTACCTGCAGATGCTGGGCACCATGCGCGCCCGCCTGGACCAGTACACCAGCACCAGCCGCCACCGCATGGAGCTCATCGCCCGCACCTCGGGCGTGGCGGCGCTGGAGCGGGAGGTTCAGCAGACGCTCAACGACGGCGTGAACAGCGACTCCGAGGTGCTCATGGTCACCGACGCCCAGGGTCACACGCTGTTCGGCAACGCCAGCCTCAAGAACCCGCGTGTGCTGAGCAGCTTCGGCACGCGCGAGGTGCAGGTGGTGCGCCACCACCAGACACACGTGGCGCGCGTGCAGGCCATGCAGCTCGACGGTGGGCAGATGCTCATCATCGGCCACGACATCCGGGCCCTCGAAGACATGGAGCACCTGTTCATCCGCGCCAGCAGCTGGACGGCGCTGATCAGCCTGCTCATCATCGGTTTTGGCGCCGTGGGGTTCCGCCGCCTGGTGGAAGAGCGCGCTGCCCACATCCGCAGCACCATGACGCAGGTGGCTGCCGGCCGGCTGGAGCAGCGCATCGCCGTCGACCCCAACCAGCGCGACGAGTTCACGCTGCTGTACCGCGACATCAACCACATGCTGGACCAGCTGCAGTCCCTCATGGACGGCATCCGCAACGTCTCCAACACCATCGCCCACAACCTGCGCACGCCGCTCACGCGCATGCGCCTGCGCCTGGACGCGCTGCGCCTGCAAGCCGACGGCCGCCCTGGCGAGCTGGACCTCGAAGCCTTCTCGGACGAGCTGCTGCAGATCAGCGCCATGTTCGACCGCCTGCTGGCCATCGCCGAGGTGGAGGCCGGCGCGCTGCGCATGCAGTTTTCCCCGGTCGACGTCACCAGCCTGCTGGCCGAAGCCGAAGACCTGTACGCCCCGCTGGTGGAGGATCAGGGCGGAACGCTGACGCTGCAATCGCCGAGTGGCCTGTACTGCCTGGGCGATGCCAATCTGTTGGCCAGCGCGCTGAGTAACTTGATCGAGAACGCGCTCAAACACGGGCGCGAAGCGGATGGCAGGGTGCACATCGTGCTCGGCGCGCTTGCCCTGCAGCACGGCGAACTGGGGCCCGCCATCGAGTTGACGGTGTCCGACCAGGGGCCAGGCGCGCCGCCGGCCGCCCTGGAAAAGCTGACGCAACGCTTCTTCCGCGCCCACAGCGACCACCCTGGCCTGGGCCTGGGCCTGGCCTCGGTGCAGGCCATCGCCCAGGTTCACCTGGGCAAGCTGAGTTTCGACAACACCCACCCGGGCCTGCGCGCCCGGCTGGTGCTGCCCGCGGCCTGATATCCCCGAGACCCCGAGACGCGCCCCAGGATGAGGCAAAAAAAAGCCCGGCAAAGCCGGGCCAACTCGGAGAATTGCAGAAAAAGGACAGGTTCCTCCTCAGGTCAGAAGGTGTGCATCAAACCCACACCGTAGTTGGTGGTGCTGTCCAGACGCAGCACCGCGCCATACACCGAGGTGCGCTTGGACAGGTTGTACTTCGCCTCGACCACCGCGTTGGTGTATTTCTTGAGATCGGCGTTGCCCAGCTCGTGCTTGAGGTCACGCGTCACGTCCAGCGTCACGCTGGCAGCGCCGAAGGCCACCGTGCCCCCCACGCTGACACCGCTGCGCTTGGTCGCCACGGCCAGGGTGCGGGTGTCGTTGTACGAAGCATTCAGCGTGAAGGCGCCGAAGTTGTACTTGCCGCCCAGGGCCCAGTTGGCTTTCTCACCCTTGGTCTTGTTGGCCGAGAAGCCGGCCGAGATGGGGCCGTTGGCGTAGGTCAGGCTCAGGTCGGTGCGCGCGGCGCCGCCGTTGTCGGCCTTGAAAACGTAGCCCAGGTTGCCCTGCAGGCCGCCCATGTCGGGCGTGCTGTACATGAACATGCTGCTCGAGCGTTCGCCCACGCCCACGATGCCGTAGGTGTTGGCCACCACCGAGTAGTTGGCGTTGCCGGTCGCTTCCCAGGCCAGGTAGCCGAAGAACGAGGGGTGGTTCATGCGGCCCATCTTGAACGTGCCCCAGTTGCCACCCAGCCAGACGTTGGCCTGGCGCGTCCAGCCGCCATCGCCCGCGCCGGTCTCGGCGTTGAGCTCGGTCTCGAAGTTGAAGCCGGCCGACAGACCGCCGCCCAGGTCTTCCACGCCGCGCAGGCCGATGTGGCTGTTGGTGTTGTTCATCACCGTGTTGCCCTGCATCTGGGTCTTGGCGCCATCGAGCTTGCCCAGGCCCAGGTCGGCCAGGCCGTACAAGGTGACCGACGATTGGGCCATGGCGAAAGGCGAGCTCAGGAGCAGTGCAGGGATGAGCAGATGGGTGCGTTTCATGAAAGTCCTCGTGGCGTGAATCCAAATCCAAAACGGTGCAATTCGCACCACCTCGGTGCAGTCTTGCGACGTTCACAGTGATACGAGCAACCTCTGTGCCAAGCCCCTAACAGCCCGTCACATGGGGGTCACTGCAACACATCCATGGCTCTGGCAATGTTGCAGAGCCAGGCAAACGATTATGGAGTACTTGCCAGAAATGGCCGTCAAGATAACGTAAACTTCCCCATACCCCTCACAATGCTCGACGCAATGTGGTCGTGGGGATGCGCATGGCCTCGCGGTACTTGGCCACCGTGCGGCGCGCGCAGTCGATGCCCTGCTCCTTGAGCATCTCGGAGATCTGGTTGTCCGACAGCGGCTTCTTGGGGTTTTCTTCGGCGATGAACTGCTTGATGAGCGCCCGCACCGCCGTGCTCGAGGCGCTGCCACCGGCCTCCGTGTCCAGCCCGGAGCCGAAGAAATACTTCAGCTCGAAGGTGCCGAACGGCGTGGCCATGTACTTGGCCGTGGTCACGCGCGAGATGGTCGATTCGTGCAGGCCCAGCTCATCGGCGATTTCGCGCAGCACCAGTGGCTGCATGGCCAGCTCGCCATGGATGAAGAAGCTGCGCTGGCGCTCGACGATGGCCTGCGACACGCGCAAGATGGTGTCGAAGCGCTGCTGGATGTTCTTGATGAACCAGCGCGCTTCTTGCAGCCGTTGTTGCAGGGCCTGGTGCGAGTCGCTCTTGCCGCCGCGCAGGGCATTGGCGTAGACGTCGTTCACGCGCAGCTTGGGCATCACCTCCTGGTTCAGGCGCACGCGAAAACGCGGGTTGGCGCCGTTGCCCTCGATGCGCGAGACGATGACGTCGGGCACCACGATGTTGCGCTCGACGTTGACGAAGCGGCGACCGGGCTTGGGCTCGAGCCGGCTGATGCAGGCCAGGCCGGTGCGCACCGTGGTTTCGCTGAAGCCGCACAGCTGCGACAGCTTGCGCGCATCGCGGCGCGCGATCAGGTCGATCGGGTGGCGCACGATGTCGCGCGCCACGGTGGCGATGGCGTCGTCGGGGTTGGCCTGCAGCAGTGCGTCGAGCTGCAGGCACATGCATTCGCTGAGGTCGCGCGCGCCCACGCCGGTGGGCTCCATGGCCTGCACCAGGCGCAGCGCCAGCATCAGGCGGTCGATCAGCTCGTCGCGCTGGTCCACGTCGGTCGGCCGCAGGCCGTCGGCCAGGTCGTCAACGGACTCTTCGAGGTAGCCGTCTTCGTTCAGCGATTCGATGATGAAGTACACCGCCGCGCGGTCCACGTCGGACAGGTGCAGGGCCAGGGCCTGGCGGTGCAGCGTGTCGTAGAGCGACTCGTGCATGCCGGTGCGCTCGCTCGCATCCAGCGCGTCGTCGTCGGGGGCGCCAGCGCCGCGCGGCAGCGCATCGCCGCCCCACTCGCCATCGTCGGGCGACAGGGCGTTGGAGCCATCACCCTCCCAGTTCACGCCAGCGTCGTTGTCTGTATCACCGGAGGATGCCCCATACTCGTCATCACCACCGGCTGGCTCACGGTCCGGACGCTCGCTGGCAGACTCGGTTTCGCTGGCGCGCTCGCTGATGCGGTCCCCGACGCTCACGTGGGCATCGGCCTGGGCCAGACCGAAGTCCTCCTGCGGCGCTTCGCCGTCTTCACGGTCGAGGAAGGGGTTGTCCCCCAGCATCTGCTCGACCTCCTGGTCGAGTTCCAACGTGGACAGCTGCAACAGCCGGATCGACTGCTGCAGCTGCGGGGTCAGCGTCAGGTGCTGCGAGACACGGAGCGACAGGCCTTGCTTCATCGCGACGCGGCTTACATGCGGAAGTTTTCGCCAAGGTACACGCGCCGCACCTCGGCGTTGTCGACGATCTGAGCCGGCGTGCCCTGGGCCAGCACGCGGCCCTCGCTGATGATGTAGGCGTGGTCGCAGATGCCCAGGGTTTCGCGCACGTTGTGGTCGGTGATGAGCACGCCGATGCCGCGGGCCTTCAGGAAGGCGATGATGCGCTGGATCTCGATGACGGCGATGGGGTCGATGCCAGCAAAGGGCTCGTCCAGCAGGATGAAGCGCGGCTGGCTGGCCAGCGCACGGGCAATCTCGACCCGGCGGCGCTCGCCCCCCGAGAGCGACGGCGCGGGCGAGTCGCGCAGCTGCTCCACGTGCAGCTCCTGCAGCAGCGTGGTCAGGCGCGACTCGATCTCGTCGCGGCTCAGCGGTTTGCCGTGGGCGTCGCGCTGCAGCTCGAGCACGGCGCGCACGTTCTCGGCCACGGTGAGCTTGCGGAAGATCGAGGCCTCTTGCGGCAGGTAGGACAGGCCCATGCGCGCGCGCAGGTGCATGGCCTGGCGCTGCACCGACTGGCCGTCGATGGTGATCTCGCCGGCGTCGGCCCGCACCAGGCCGACGATCATGTAGAACGACGTGGTCTTGCCCGCGCCATTGGGGCCCAGCAGGCCGACGACCTCACCGCAGCGCACGGCCAGCGACACGTCGTGCACCACGGTGCGCTTGCCATAGGCCTTGCGCAGGTGCTGCACGTCCAGCCGGCTGTGGCGGTCCGTGGCGGCGGGCGCAGCGGCCACGCCGGCTGCCTCGGCCAGGCCGCTCATGGGCGCTCCTGGTTCAGGCTGCCCGAGGGCTGCAGCGGCGTCGAGCCCGGCGCTGGCGCGCCGCCCGCGGGTGTCTGCGGCGTGAGCACGGCGCGCACGCGGCCCTGGCGGCCCGGCACGGGGGTGCCCTGGTCGGTGGCCGAGCGCACGCCGCCATCGACGGTGACCACCTCGGTGGTGTTGTTGTAGAGGATGTCGCTGCCGGTGATGGTGTCGGCCACGCGCGTGCCCATCAGGCGGCGGATTTCGGCCTGCTGCACCAGGCGAACGGTGTCGGCCTTGCTGTCGTAATGGATGGTGCGGCCTTCGCCCTCCATGTACTCGTCCACCCCTTCGCGCTTTTGGTGGAAGAACGCGCGCTTGGTGCCCGCTGCGTACAGCACGCCGAACTGGTTGCCGGCGTCGTCCTGGCGCACTTCGAGCTTGCCGCCCCGCATGATGATGCTGCCCTTGGTCAGCACCACGTTGCCCGTGAAGACCGACAGCTTCTGCTTGTCGTCGTAGGTCAGCGCATCGGCCTCGATGTTCATCGGCTTGCTGCGATCGGCACGCTCGGCCTGCGCGAACGTGGCCAGGCCCGACAACAGGAGCGCCGCCAGCAGACGAGGAATCGGTTTCATATGAGGCACGTTTTTTGCTTTCACCAATTTTTGATTGTAGCGAGCGCGAAAAAGCCCGCCAAGGCGGGCTCGTCGGTTGCAGCCTCTAGACTGCGGCCTCGGCCTTATGCCTTGCGTTCCTGGGCAATCAGGGTGTCCGCCACCTGCAGCATGCCTGCAAACCCGCCGGTGCGGCTGGGGTCGGTGTAGTACTTGCCCGCAATGCCAAAGCCCGGCGTGCCTTCGACCTGGTAGGCCTGTTGCAGCACGATGGCCTGCTTGACCTTGGTCGAGACGCCGAAGGACTTGTACGCGGCCAGGAACTTGGCCTTGTCCACGCCTTGCTTGGCCACCCAGTCGGCGGCCACGTCTTCCTTGTCGACGCGGATCTTCTCGGTCTGCAGCGCGGCAAAGACCTTGGCGTGCACCTTCTCGAGCTGGCCCAGGGCCTGCAGGGCGTAGAACAGGCGCTGCAGCGGCTCGAAGGCGGCGTTGAAGCCCACGTGCTCGCGGCGCACCACCACGTCCTTGGGGGCCTTGCTGATCCAGTTCTCGAACTGGGGCTCGAAATGCATGCAGTGCACGCAGCCGTACGAGAAGAACTCGACAATTTCCACCTTGGGCGCCGCGGCCGCCACAGGTGCCTTCTTGGACAGCGCCACGTAGTCCTTGCCCGCGGTCAGCGCCCAGGCGCCCGTGGGCACCAGACCTGCGCCGGCCACGGCCACCAAGCCCATCGAAAAATCACGTCGTTTCATGGTCAAAGCATTCTCCTAGAGGCCCTCATAGAGCGGCAGGGTTGGCGCAAGTTCCGCAGCGCCCCGTTGATGGACTGGCCAAGTGTGCAGTATGACCGCATTGCCGTTCATGGCTCAACGGCTAACGCACCATACTGCCTCACATCAGCGTTGCACACGCACCAGCGCGGAATCCACGCTGTTGTTGTCCAGCTGGGCCTTGGCGCGGTCGGCCGCTTCCTTGTTGTCGAACGGGCCCACGCGCACGCGGTACACCGTGCGGCCGGCCTGCTCGCGCTCGGTCACGCGGGCCTGGATGCCCAGCATGCCCAGGCGCGCGCGCTGGGCGTCGGCGTCGGTCGAAGAGCGGAATGCCCCCGCCTGCACGTAATAGGTGAAGGGGTCGCCCGAACGGGCGTTGGCCGCGGTGCCAGCGCGCTCGCGCAGCAGGTCGCCCAGGGGGTCGTCGCTGGGCTTGGCACTGGGCGCGGGCTTGGAGGCCGGCGGCTTGGGCGGCGGCGGCGTGGTGTCCGAATCGGGCACGAGCGACGGTTGCGGCGGCGGCAAGGTGGTCGTGGCGACGTTGTCGTCGGCCGGCGGCACCAACGCCCCGCCCACGGCGCCCGTCACCGAGGGCTGGCGCACCCCGGTGCCGCGGCTGCCCAGCGGTGAGTTCGGGTCCCAATTGCGGTTGCGCTCGGCCTCGGCCGCGTCCTGATCCGCCGTACGCGGCTGGTTGTGGTTGGTGAACGGCACCGGCACCTTGCCCACGTACAGGGCGACGGCGACGGCCACGGCCAAGCCGAACAGGATGCCGAGGATGATGCCCAGGATGGTGCCCCCATGCTGGGACTGACGCGTCTGCAAAGTCATGCTCACATTCTCTCCGGGGCGGAAACCCCCAGCATCGCCAAGCCATTGCGCAGCACCTGGCGGGTGGCGCTGATCAAGGCCAGGCGCGCCAGCTTGGTGGGCTCGTCGTCGACGAGGATGCGTTCCGCGTCGTAGTAGCTGTGGTAGCTGGCGGCCAGGTCGCGCAGGTAGAAGGTCACGTCATGCGGCGCAAAACCGGCGGCGGCACTGGTCAGCATGTCCGGGTACTGGGCCAGTTGCTGCATCAGCGCCTGCGCGGCGTCGGTGGCCAGCGGCGACAGGTCCACCGAGGCCAGCGCCTGCAGCTGGGCGGGCAGCAGGCGCTGGTGAACGTCGGCGATGACCGCGTCCACCGTTTGCCCGTTCTGGCTGGCCAGGGCGGTCACGCCATCGTCATCCAGCCCCAGCAGCCCGCGGCGCAACACCGAGCTGATGCGCGCGTGCGCGTACTGCACGTAATACACGGGGTTGTCGTTGTTCTTCTGCACCGCCAGGTCCACGTCGAAGGTGTACTCCGTGTCGGGCTTGCGGCTGAGCAGGAAGAAGCGCACGGCGTCCTTGCTGGTCCACTCGATCAGGTCGCGCAGCGTGACGTAGCTGCCGGCGCGCTTGCTGATCTTCACCTCTTCGCCGTTGCGCACCACGCGCACCATGGTGTGCAGCACGTAGTCGGGGTAGCCCTGGGGGATGCCGACGTCGGCCGCCTGCAGGCCGGCGCGCACGCGCGCGATGGTGCCGTGGTGGTCCGTGCCCTGGATGTTCACCACCTTGTGGAAGCCGCGCAGCCACTTCTGGATGTGGTAGGCCACGTCGGGCACGAAGTAGGTGTAGCCGCCGTCCGTCTTGCGCATGACGCGGTCTTTGTCGTCGCCATAGTCGGTCGAGCGCAGCCACAGCGCCCCGTCCTGCTCGTAGGTCTCGCCGTTGGCGATCAGGCGGTTCACCGTCGCCTCGACATGACCGTTTTCGTAGAGGCTGGACTCGAGGTAGTACTCGTCGAACTTCAGGTTGAAGGCCTGCAGGTCCTTGTCCTGTTCGTTGCGCAGGTAGGCCACGGCGAACTGGCGGATGTTCTCGGCGTCGTCGGCATCGCCATTGGCCGTGAACTCGCGGTCATCGGCCTTGACCGTGGCCTGGGCCAGGAAGGCGTCGGCGATGTCCTGGATGTAGTCGCCGTTGTAGAACTTCTTGGATTCGGGATTCTCGGGGTCGGTCGGCCAGCAGGCGTCGCCGGGCTTGAACCCCTTGGCGCGCAGCTGCGTGCTCTTGGTCAGCGTGTCGATCTGCACGCCCGCATCGTTGTAATAGAACTCGCGGTGCACGGCCATGCCCTGGCTGGCCAGCAGGTTGCAGATGGCATCGCCCAGCGCCGCCTGGCGGCCATGCCCCACATGCAGCGGGCCGGTCGGGTTGGCCGAGACGAATTCGACCAGCACCTTGGCGCCGTTGGCCGGCTGCTCGCCAAAGTGGTCGCCGGCGGCGAACACCTCGCGCACCACCTGCTGCTTGGCCTCGGGCTTGAGGCGCAGGTTCAGGAACCCCGGGCCCGCCAGCTCGATGGCCGCCACCCAGGCCTGGTAGGCCGGTGCGGCTTCCAGCTTGGCCTTGAGCGCCTCGCCGAGCGCGCGCGGGTTCTGCTTGAGCGGCTTGGCCAGCTGCATGGCCGCCGTGACGGCCAGATCGCCCATGGACGCCTGCTTGGGCACTTCAAAAGCCGCCTTGGCACCGGCCCCTGGCGACAGCGACTCCAGCGCATCGCCGAGCGACTGGAGCAATTCTTGTTTGACGGAAAGCATGGGGGGCGATTCTACGAGGCGGAGGTGTCGCCACCGTCCCCCTGCGCAACGCCGTGGCCGTCATGCCAACCACTCGGCCATGGCTGTCTCCCGAGGCAGCGGACGACGCGCAGCTTGGGAACCCAAAGCATCTCGTTCGGCGAACACCTGCTGGGGCGCTGAGTTGGGGAGCCGTGATGTGCGCCCGGCAGCGCACTCATTTTTTGGCACCGCCAAAACAGTCAGCCCCAAAGGCGGCCCGTCCACAGCGCCTCGAAACAGACACGGACAAACCCATCGCAGCGCAGGCATGCAGCGCCACCCGGCCGCAGCGAAGGGCCGCTCCCGAGCAAGGCCAGCCCCCTCGGGGGCAGCGAACGACGCGCAGCGCGGGAGCGTGGGGGCCCTTCATCCTCCCCAGCCGCGCGCCATGAAGGTGGCGGCCAGCGGGATGAGCGCGCCCAGGTGCGCCTCGATCATCACCAGCTTGCGGATCTTGCGCACCTCGCCCTCGCCCGGCAGGGCGCCGGTGGCGTTCGCCGCCTTCAGCCAGCGGCGGTAGGCCAGCGTGGGCCCGATGGACAGCAGCGCGATGACGACGTAGCCCGTGAACTTGAGGTGCAACAACCAGTTGCCCAGGTACCACCCCGCGCCCTTGGCCCCCAGCCACACGCGCAAGGCGCCCGTCACCAACACGGCGATGGCCGCCACCAGGTAGAGCAGGTCGACGCGCGTGAGGCGGCGCACCACCGCCACGCTCATCCATTCGGTGCGGCACAGCGCGGCCTGGCTGGTGAGGAACACGAACAAGGCCAGGATGGCCGCGATGTGCAGGTAGGCGAGGATGGGTTCGAGCATGGCGGCATTGTGGCCAAGGCCGTGGCCCCGCGCAAGCCGCGGTTACACCCATGATGTCAGCAGTATGACCCGACGCTCGATCATCATCTGGACGACCTGGCCCAATACTCGGGACTTTGGTAATGGGCACGCAAAAAATCGATCCACAGCCGCACGCGCAGCGGCAGGTGCTTGCGCTGCGGCACCACGGCGTAGATGCCATTGGGCGGCGCGGCGTAGTCGTCCAGCAGCACCACCAGCCGGCCCGTGGCCACGTCGGCCTCCACCTCCCAGGTGCTGCGCCAGGCGATGCCCATGCCCGCCAGGCACCAGTCGTGCAGCACCTGGCCGTCCGAGCAGTCGAGCGGCCCGGCCGGCTTGATGTGCACCAGCTCGCCATCGGCCGCGCGAAACGCCCAGCCGCGCGTCTGCGAGGCGTCGCTCGACAAGGCCAGGCAATCGTGCTGCGTCAAATCCTGCGGGTGGCGCGGCGTGCCGCGCCGCGCCAGGTAGCTGGGCGTGGCCACGCACAGGCGGCGGTTGTCGGCCAGGCGCACGCTGACCAGCGACGAATCGACCAGGTCGCCCACGCGCACGGCGCAGTCCAGCCCCTCGCTGGCCAGGTCGATCACGCGGTCGGCCAGGTTCAGCGACACGCTGACCTCGGGGTGGCGCGCGCGAAACGCCGGCACCAGCGGCGCCACATGGCGGCGGCCAAAGCCCGCCGGTGCGGTCAGCCGCAGGTGGCCCACGGCCTTCACGCCGCCGGCCGACACGCTGGCTTCGGCGTCGGCCAGATCGGCCAGGATGCGCTGGCAGTCCTCAAGGAAGGCGCTGCCCTCGTGCGTGAGCGCGATGCGGCGCGTGGTGCGCACGAACAGCTTCACGCCCAGGTGTTCTTCCAGCGCATCGATGCGCCGCCCGATGACCGCCGGCGCCACCCCTTCGAGCGTGGCCGCGGCAGTCAGGCTGCCGCGCTGCGCCACCGTGACAAAAGTTTCCAGTTGCTTGAGTCTGGCCATGATGTGGGTATGGATTGTGCTTGTAACACCCGGTGCAATGGCCCGATGATGCCAAGCCAGCGGCCGCCAGCCTGGGAGGGGTCGCTTCGCACGCAACGACACCCTACCGAAAACCACGGTGACGCGCCGAGATGGACAGCCCGAAGAAACGCCCTTTGCACTACACCGACCTGAGCCTGGTGCAACTCAAGACCTTTGCTGACCGCGGCGACGAGCGCGCCCGCCAGGCGCTCATCCAGCGCCTGGGCGCCGGCGCAGCCCAGCCTGCAGGCGCCAACGCCCGCACCGCGCCAGCCGCGCCGGGGCAATCCGCCACGCTGAACACCGCCACCGCGCACCGGCTGCGTCCATCGACGCCCGCGTCGTCGTCACCGCAGGTTGGCGAACACTCAGGCAGTATGCAACCTCAGCCGATTGATTCAAAACGGCAACAACCCCATACTACCTCCACCATTTCAGGGCAAACGCCTGTGCCCACCCGCGGCACCCCGCCTCGCGCCCCCAACAACGCACTGCCCGTGCCGCCCGCCGCCCTGCAACAGGCCGAGGCCCTGCTGGCCGCCGCACGCGCCGCCACCCCGCCGGGCAAGGGCAGCCGGCCCTCGCGGCCCGACCTCAGCCACCTGCTCATCAACGACGCCCCCGGCGCCGCCATGGCCGGCGCCGGCACGCTGAGCCCCGAACTCATCGCCCGGCTGGAAGACATCGCCCGCAACGCGCCCGACGACAGCGCGGACGAGCAGCCCCCGTTCCTGCTGGGCAGCAGCATGCTGCTGCTGGGCGTGGTGGTGGCGCTGTTCGGCTTCGGCGTCACGCGCGGCAACACCGGCACCTGGTACTTCGTGGGTTGCGGCCTCGCCATGGCCGTGTCGGGCTGGCTGTTCCTCAAAGGCCTGCGCCTGGCCTTGCCCGTCTACGCGCTGACCTGCGCCCTGGCCCTGGGCTGGGCCGTCTACGAATCCCCCACCTGGCTCGAAGCCGTGCTGCGCGCCGCCGTGCCGCTGATGATTGCGGGCTACGCGTTCACGGGGCGGGTGCGGGAGCGGTTGGGGTGACGACTGCCAGTTGATGGACGCAAGACAGCGAGCGTGCCGCCACCCGCGACACCGACGCCGGCCCGAAACATGTCGCCGTTTTTCGATTGTTGCGACACGTTTTGGACACATGTCGCCGCCAGCGACATATCCGAACAGCACGGTTGATGCAGACCCAGAGCATCGCGCCCGCCGAAAGTGAAAATTTTCTGGGCCTAAACGCCGTTTCGATGTTTTTTCTGGATGCCTCAGCACAAAATCTGCGGCGAACGCCCCTTTCACGCATTTTTTGACCACGTGTTGACGGCCTGTTCATGCCCGATACGGCTCGAAGGCATTGCCGTCCCGGCTCAGCAACTGCATCAGCTTGGGGTGGATGAACAGCTTTTCCCGGCCCACGTTCAATTCGGTCAGCACGCCCAGCTCGGTCAGTTGCCTGAGGTAGCGCGACGCGGCTTGCCGCTGCCCCAGGCCCTTGTCCACGACGTTGCCGATGCGGCAATAGGGCTGCTCGAAGATGAGGTCCACCAGTTCGCGGCTGTAAATCTTGGTGGCATGCCGGCGCACGTGGTCCGTGGTGTGCTCGGCCAAGGCTCGAATGGCGCCAATCTTCGCGGTCGTCCAGCGCGAGGTGTGCTCGACCGCTTGCAGCATGAAGATGAGCCACGGCTGCCAGGCGCCCTCGCGGGTGATGTCCAGCAGCAAGCGGTAATAGTCCTGCTTGTGGGCAATGATGTGGCGACTCAGGTACAGGATGGGCAATTGCAACAACCCCTGCTCGATGAGGTACAGGATGTTGAGCACGCGCCCGGTTCGGCCATTACCGTCGGTGAAGGGGTGAATCGCTTCAAACTGGTAGTGCCCCACCGCCATGCGAACCAGCGGGTCCAGGTCATCGGCCTCGTGCAAAAAACGCTCCCAATTGGCCAGCAGTTCGCGCAACAAGGTCTCGCCTTCGGGCGGGGTGTAGATCACCTCGCCGCTGCGGTCGTTGGCCAGTTGGGTGCCCGGGGTGCGGCGAATGTCCATGTCCACCCCCTTGAGGGTGCGGCAAATGCTCACAGCCGTGGCTGTGCACAGCGGCCGGCTGCTCAGCGACTGAAAGCCGCGCTGCAGCGCACTGCGGTAGCGCAGGGCTTCCTTGGTGGCGGCGTCGGCATGCGCATCTTCCTGCGCGTGCTGAAACAGTTGGTCGGTGGTCGTGACGATGTTCTCGATCTCCGAGCTGTCCTTGGCCTCCAGCAGCGGGATCGTGTTGATCAGCATGGTCTGGTTGGGGATCAACTCGGCGGCTTGCCTGAGTTCAGCCAGGGCAGCGCGGGCGCTGATGCAGGCCTTGAGCACCTCACGCGTTTCCAGGTCGGCACGCGGCGGCAGAGGGGGCAAGACGTTGTAGGGCCGGTTGGCAGACCAGGTGAGTGCCTCAGGGGTGAAGCTCGACATGATGGAAAAATTGGATTTTTGCGACAGGTTGCAGAGGATATGTCGCCCACGACGACATGTCGAGGAAACGTGTCGCAAAAATCGGAAAATGGCGACACGTTGAGCACACTGTGGCCATCGGCGGCGCGGATGAGATGCTGAGACGAGAGAGGCGTTGTTCGGCTTCGGCGTCACGCGCGGCAACACCGGCACCTGGTATTTCGTGGGTTGCGGCCTCGCCATGGCCGTGTCGGGCTGGCTGTTCCTCAAGGGCCTGCGCCTGGCCCTGCCCGTCTATGCGCTGACCTGCGCGCTGGCCCTGGGCTGGGCCGTCTACGAATCCCCCACTTGGCTCGAAGCCGTGCTGCGCGCCGCCGTGCCGCTGATGATTGCGGGCTATGCGTTCACGGGGCGGGTGCGGGAGCGGTTGGGGTGACTGCCAGGTGATGGACGCAAGACAGCGAGCGTGCCGCCACCCGCGACACCGACGCTGGCCCGAAACATGTCGCCGTTTTTCGATTTTTGCGACACGTTTTAGGCACATGTCGCCGCCAGCGACATGTCCCGAACAGCACGGCTGACGCAGCCCCCAGAACATCGCGCCCGCCGAACGCGAACAATTTTCTGGGCCAACACGCCGTTTCGATGTTTTTCTGGGTGCCTCAGCACGAAATCTGCGCCATGCTGCCCATTCAACGCATTTTCTAAAGCCCCAAGTCGGCCCCCAAATGGCTACGAATACCTGCGCGCTCAACGCACATCAAACCCATCACCCGGCAAGAAACCCAGGATGTGGGCTTGCGCATCCAACACGGCCACCCATTCCTGTTTGTGAAGCACGGGCAAAAACGTTGCATCTCCCAGTTGCACAGCATGCTTGGCAAGAAGAAGGTCGGCTCGGTCGGCCAGTTTGGGATAACGCTTGACGAATTGCGCCAAAGGCCGTGCACGCGCCAGCGCTTTGGCTTGATAGCTCGCGTCGTAGGGCACATAGAACTCGGGACGCTGGGCGTAATCACGTCCACCCGCCACAGACTCAAACATCACAGTCTGCCGCTCTTGCGAATCTTTGGGTTCTCGAATGCCCACCACAAATGGACCCTTGAATACCTGCGGCTGTAAGCCAACGGGCAATTGGGCTAAGGCTGCCCGCACATCGGCATCGCCATAGTCCGCCATCGACACGGCACGGAAGCGATCGCGCTCATGCACCAGGTACAGCGGCCTTGCTTGATACACCGTGTGCACACCATAGGCCAGCGCCGTCAATTGAATCAGCACCACCAGCGTGACATCGACCCATCGCTCGCGGCGAGACTTGGCGGGGTTGAACAAAATCAAGGTCAACAGCGGCCCGCACACCACATCAACACCGATGAGGATCAGGAACAGATGGCGGCCACCGGAGAGCAAGTCATAGGGTGAGGGGTACCACACCCACAGCACCACGGCCGCAATCAAGGCTGCCACCAAGACAGACGCCAACAAATGCACACCCGCAGCACGCAAAGCAGCGGGCATTCGGTGAGGAAGGAATAAAGCCGTCATGGGCTGCTGGTGGTCATTTCGTCACTTCGATGATCCGAAGGATCAACGGCATTCTGCCGGTGCGTATTTGGCGGGTAAGGTCCCCAGCGTCCGGTTGCCCAAGTTGCGGGCGGCGGCTGTGATCGCCGAGGCGCTGGCACAGGCCCAATCCACGGCACCCGCTTGGCCGGCAGGCACGGTGCCATTCACGTTCGGCGAAAACACCACCGTACGGCCCAGCACATCGGAAGGGAAACCGCTACCGGGCGCGTTGGACAAGGTGATCACAATGGGCCAGGGCGTGACGGAACCTGTGATCTGAATGTCGGCAATGAATTTACTGGCCTTGTCCTGAACAGGAATGGCGTTGTAGCGAACTGCGGCTTCATCCAGTCGCGCAGGGCCACCGCCAGCCGCTTGGGCAAGCGCCTGCTTGGGCGTGGCGACCGCCACCAGCGCCTCGGTGATCTTGGCGCGCGTGGTGAACACCTGATACGCCGGCAGGGCCAGCGCGACCAGGATGCCGATGATGGCCACCACCACCATCAACTCGATCATGGTGAAGCCTCGGTGTGTCATTGATTCGTTTCCAGCGCACTGTCCAGCAATAAAAAAGAAAAAGGCCGCATGACGCGGCCTCGAAATCCACAGAGCGGCAGCTGTTCGGCCATCCGCTCACAGGATCAACGGCATTCGGAAGGCGCGTACTTGGCGGGCATGTCGCCGTTAGCAGCCACAACCAAGCCACGCGTCGTGGCAGTGGTGTTGGCGGTAGATGCGCAAGACCAGTCGATAGCACCGGTCACACCCGCAACGAGAGCAGCACCTTGCACATTAGGCGTGAAAACCAAAGTCTTACCTGCTGCTTCAGTTGGCAGACCAGCATCAGCGACGGTACCCGACATCACGGTGATGTCGCCAGCTGCGCCAATCACGATAGGAGTAGTCGGATCCAAAAATTTGCTGGCTTTTTCAGCTGCAGGACGAGCGTTATATTCTGCGACGGCAGCGGTAACGCCGGCCAAGCCATCCGATTGGAACGCTTCGCTGATCAAGCTCTTGGGCGAAGTGGCGGCGATCACCATTTCCGACACCTTCGAACGCACGGTGTAATCCTGATAAGCCGGCAGCGCGATGGCAGCCAGGATGCCGATGATCGCCACAACGATCATCAGTTCGATCAGCGTGAAGCCTTGTTGAATCTTTTTCATGGTGAACTCCTAGAGCGGAATGAGGTTGGTTGGTTGGGTAACTCAGCACACTGTGCGTCACCGCACGCCTTGTTCTTTGCAGGGGCCGTGCCAACTTGCTGCCGGCGTGCATAGTTGGCAGCGCGGCCTGAGCTGGGTCAGCAAACGTGATCCATTTGGCGTCGTTCTGGGGACAGCGCCCGAAACTGGCCCGCCCTGGTGACACGATTTGTCACTTCAGCCCGGTTCACCACCTGACAATTTGTGTCAACGTGACCATTTGTGACAAGTGATGCGCAAATGTTGTCACTTGTCCGTTGGCATGCCGTGCCAACACAGCCGCCTGTCGCCCTCTACATGGCTGGTCGACGTCAAAAAACTTGCGGCGCTTGGTTGAACGTGAAGGGCGCAGAGAAAGCCGAACCAGTCATTCGCTGGACGCTGGCAGCGGCACCGCGTCG
Source organism: Comamonas serinivorans (assembly GCF_002158865.1). Classification (NCBI taxonomy): domain Bacteria; kingdom Pseudomonadati; phylum Pseudomonadota; class Betaproteobacteria; order Burkholderiales; family Comamonadaceae; genus Comamonas; species Comamonas serinivorans. The sequence continues at coordinate 4,435,680 of NZ_CP021455.1, forward strand.
CTCCACGCTTCCACCACCTGCACACCCAGCGCCTTGAGGCGCTTGCGCAGTTTGCGCACGTGCCAGTCTTTGCTGACCAGGGTGGCGCCGTGGGCCACGGCCAGGTCGATGAAGCACTGGTCGTCGGCGTCCTTGCAGCGTGCGGGGGCGGTGGGCGGTGCGTCTGCGGGCTGGCTCAGCGCGTCGAACTGGCGGAGCACCTGCTCGGCCGTCACGCCCTTGGTCTGGGCCACGTTCTGCAGGTGCGGGTAGGCCAGCACGCGGCGGCACTCTTCGCGCATGCGGGGCGTGGCCAGCCACCGCACCTGGCCGCTGGCAATGGCCTGGGCCAGGGCTGGCGTGCGCGGGTCCTGGAACAGGAACAGGTCGAGCACGACGTTGGTGTCGATGACCAGGGGGCGAGGGGTAGACGGCCTGCTGCCTGGGCTCAGTGGCTCGGCGCAGGCAGCGCCGGCCGCTGGCGGTGTGACTTCGACCTGGGCCGCACGCTCTTGCAACGGCTCGGCTGCGGCTTCGCTGCGAACGCTTGCACAGCCGCCTGCCAGTGTGCCCACGGCCGATGCGCCAACGACCGATGTGCAAGCCGCCGATCCGGCTCGTCCCAGGCGGTTGGGCGCCACCTCCATGGCCCCGCCCGCATCCTGCATCGCGCCGCCGGCCTCGGGGTCCGAGGGCGCCGCGCCCGCGCCTGCGCCCGCGTCAATCGTCATGGCTGGGTGGCGCCGGGGGCGCGGGCCGCTCGACCCGCGCCGTCAGGTCGAAGCGGAACAGCCGGCATTCGATGGGGCCGTTCCACATGGGCACGCGGCGGGTTTCCTTCAGGCGCAAGCGGCCCGGCAGCTTCAGGTCGGGCGTCAGCAGCCAGGCCTGCCAGCCCCCGAAATGGCGCTTCCAGTGGGCCGACAGCTGCTGGAAGAAATCGTCGCCGGCATTGACCTCGGCCTGGGCGGCGCCCGGTGCCAGCCGGCTCGCTGCATCGCGGTCCGCCGCGCCGCGACCACGGGCATCCCCCCCGTGGGTGTGGCGCTGTGCAGCCAGGGTACCCGCCTGGAACGATTCACGGCCCATCGCAAACCGCTGCATACCGGCCACACCCGCCGCCGCAATGCGTTCGCCATACGGGGGATTGAGCAGCAACAGACCGGGCACGCCCGCCGCAGGGCCGGCGGCCACGCTGGGGGGCATGCGCTGCAGCGCGTCGCCCCCGCGCAGGTGCACGGCACGGGCCACGCCGGCGCGCTCGGCGTTGCGCTGGGCAAAATCCACCATGCGGTGGGCCACGTCGCTGCCAAACACGGTTATGGCGCTGGCCGCCGGCGGGGGCAAGACCTGCATGGCGGCCTCGCGCTTGAGGGCCTGCCAGGCGGCGCCGTCGTGCGGCCGCAGCTGTTCAAAACCGAAGCGGCGCTGGCCGCCGGCCGGCAGGTTCAGCGCCAGCTGCGCGGCCTCGATGGGGATGGTGCCGCTGCCGCAGCAGGGGTCGTACAGCGGCAGGTCGGCCACGCGGCGCTCGGCCGGGTGCCACCAGCCGCTCGCGGCCAGCATGGCGGCGGCCAGGGTTTCCTTGAGCGGCGCGTCGCCCTTGTCCTGGCGCCAGCCGCGCTTGAACAGGGGCTCGCCACTGGTGTCGACGTACAGCGTGGCCGATTCGCGCGTGAGGTGGGCGAACACGCGCACCTGCGGCGCGTGGGTGTCCACGCTGGGGCGGGTGCCGTCGCCGCGGTCGCGAAACCGATCCACCAGGCCGTCCTTGATGCGCAAGGTGGCGAAGTTCAGGCTTTTGAGCGGGCTGTGCTGGGCCGTGAGGTCGATCTTGAAGGTCTGGCGCGCGGCGAACCACTCTTCCCAGGCCACCTCGCCCGCCAGGCGGTAAAGGTCGTCTTCGTGCGCATAGCCGCCATGCGCCACCTCGATCAGCACGCGCTGGGCGATGCGGCTGTGCAGGTTGAGCTGCATGACGGTGCGCCAGTCGCCACGCGCCCACACACCCCCGCGACCGGTCATCAAATCGTCGCCCGCCAGGCCGGTGAGGCCGTGAACCTCATCGGCCAGCCAGGCTTCCACGCCCGCGGCGCAGGGCAAGAACAAATGCATGTCAATCCAAACGTGAACACGGCCCACGTGGGTGCGAGCCGGGGGCGATTGTCTCAGGCACAGGCGGGCTGAAGGTCTGCGTGTGCGGATACAGCCGTTTTCGATAAGCCAGCAACGCATCCATCTGGCCGGCCAACATCGCCTGATGCGGCCCAGCGCGCTACGCGCCCAGGCTCAGGGCAGCTGAAATTCGATGCGGGGCTGATCTGCCAGCGAGCCCACAGTCCAGGTGTAGGCCTTGCTCAGCAGGCCGGGGGTGCCGTTGGCGTTGTGGCTGATGACCTTGGCTTTGGGCGGCAGGGTGATGCTGACCTTGCCGGCCACCTGGATGCCCAGCTCCTGCAGCGCCTGGCGGTCCTTGTCCTTCAGGGCGGGGCCGGTGACGGTGAGCACGCGGCGCGTGGCCCAATCCTTGTCCGAGACCTGCAACACCTCGTAGGTGGCGGCCTTCATGCCAAGGGGGCCGGGGTTGAAGTCGTCCTCGAACTTCAACGCCAGGCGGGTGTCGTCGATGGCCTTGAGCTGCTGGATGCCGGGGCGCTGGCGCTCCTTGTCGAGCTCCCGCTGCATGGCGGCCTTGTCCTTGTCGGTCAGGCCACCGGGTTTCTGGCGCGTGGCGGCAATGACCATGGCGTTGGCCACGGTGCCATCGAAACGGTAGCGGTAGCTGCCGTCGGGCTTGAAGGTGGCATCGGCGGTGAATTTCTCGGGGACCAGACAGCCGCTCAAGGCAGCGCACAGGGCTGCAGCAAGCACAGGTTTCAGCGCGTTCATGGCGGCGATTGTTGCAGAGCAGCACGCACACCCACGGGTGCGGCCACGGCAGCCAGATGGGCCATGACAGGCGCGCATGGCGGTTTCGCCGAGAATCGGCGCCATCGCTGTGCGCCCCCCTCAACCGACCCACACCATGCTGCGCTACCAGACCATCCCCGTCACGCCTTTTGCCCAGAACTGCTCCCTCGTCTGGTGCGACGACACCCAGAAAGCAGCCGTCATCGACCCCGGCGGCGACCTGCCGCAGCTGCTGGCCGCGGTGAAGGCGCTGGGGCTGGCGCTGGAGCAGATCTGGCTGACGCACGCCCACATCGACCACGCGGGCGGCACGGGCGAGCTGGCCGAAGCCCTGAACCTGCCCATCGTCGGCCCGCACCCGGGCGACCAGTTCTGGATCGACGGCCTGCCGGAGCAAAGCATGCGCTTTGGCTTTCCACCCGCCAAGCCGTTCACGCCCACGCGCTGGCTGGCGGACGGCGACACGGTGCAGATCGGCCACTGCACGCTGAACGTGCGGCATTGCCCGGGCCACACGCCGGGCCACGTGGTGTTCCACTCGCCCGAGGCCCAGCGCGCCTTCGTGGGCGACGTGCTGTTCGCGGGCAGCATCGGCCGCACGGATTTTCCGGGTGGCAACCACGAGCAGCTGCTGGCCAGCATCCGCGAGCGCCTGTGGCCCATGGGCAACGAGACGGTGTTCATCCCGGGCCACGGGCCGGAATCGAGCTTTGGGCAAGAGCGGCGCACCAACCCGTTTGTACACGATTGAACGGCTGAGAGCCCCATCAGCGACAGGGCGATGGGCGTCTTGAGGTGGGAGGCGAGCCATGGGCCCATGCCTGACCGACCCCGCCCATCCAGCTGCGGATGCCCTGCCCGCCAGACCGCGGGACCAGCCAGGCCCGATGGGGGACGATCGGCCGCCCCAACCGCGGGATCCCATGCGTGGTGATCACGGCCACAAGGGCCTGCGGGCAAGAACCCGATCCATGAACAGTTGCTGCTGTGCCGCCTGCAGGCATGGCGGCGGCTCAGGCCAGGGCGTCACCGACGCACACATTCACCCAGTATGACCCCAATCCCGTTTCATATTGAACGGGAGGCGACCCATACCCCCTCAACCATCACAGGGGTCGCCCCACTGGGGTCTGGAACGCGCCCGGCTGCTCGCCGCTGCGCGCGGGCGGTGCGCTGGGGCTGGTCGATGGGCCTGCGGCCGGCGCCGTGGTCGATTGGTGGGTGCCCACCGCGCGCTGAGGCAGGCGGGTCTGCGCCACCCGGCTCTTCTCGTACAGGCCCTGCACCTTGCCCAGGTTGGCTTCAAGCTGGCGGATGCGGTTGGGACCGCTGGGGTGGGTGGACAGGAAGCCGCCCTGGCCGCCGTCGTTGGCCATCATCTTGTTCCACAGGCTGATGCTGGCGCGCGGGTTGTAGCCCGCCCGCGCGGCGATCTCCAGCCCCACCAGGTCGGCCTCGGTCTCGTCATTGCGGCTGAACTTGAGCACCAGCAGCTGGCCGCCCAGGTTGGCCAGCGTGTTGCCCAGGTCGCCCAGGCCGAAGAGGGACGAGACGATGGACAGGCCGGCCCCCGTGGCCGTCTGCTTGGCGAGCTGCTCGCGCGCGTGTTCGCGCAGGGCGTGGGCCATTTCGTGGCCCACGATCATGGCGACCTCGTCGTCGCTGAGCTGCAGCTTGGTCAGCAGGCCGGTGTAGACGGCGATCTTGCCGCCGGGCATGCACCAGGCGTTGATGTCGTCGGCGCGGATGAGGTTGATCTCCCACTGCCACTGGCCGGCGCGCTCGTTCCAGGGGCCAGCCTGGGCCACCAGCCGCTGGGCGATGCGGCGCAGGCGCTGCAGCTGCGCGTCGCCGGCCGGCGCCAGCTGGCCTTCGGCCTTGGCCTTGGCGATGACCTCGCTGTACTGCTGCTGGGCCGCCTGCTCCAGGTCTTCGGCCGGCACCAGGCTGCGCAGGCGCGACGCGTTGCCCACATCGACCTGGGCCAGCGCGGGCGTGGCCAGCGCGGCGGCACCCAGCGTCAGCCAGGCACGGCGGTGGGACGAGAACGGGGCCAACGAGGCCGGGCGGCGGGTGAGGCAGAACTGGCACATGGTGGCCCATGATAATCAGCGGGGCGGTCCAGCGGGCCACCCGGGCCATGCACGCCGAACCGGCGCGGTGGCGCCCCAGGCCCGCTCACCCGACGCCGCCCCGACGACCACCCAACGCCCTTCACCGCGCGAGCCTGGATGCCCTGTCACGACATGCCCCTGCCTTCTTCCGCCCTGGCCCGGCGCCGCTTGCCATGACGTCCTCACCCGCCGCTCCTGTGCCACCCGGCGGCCGCTGGGCCCGCTGGCTCGCCGCCCTGCGCGTGTACCGCGAACCGGCCAGCCTGCGCATGCTGGCGCTGGGCTTCGCGGCCGGCTTGCCGCTGCTGCTGGTGCTGGGCACGCTGAGCTTTCGCCTGCGCGAAGCCGGGGTGGACCGCGCCACCATCGGTCACCTGAGCTGGGTGGGCCTGGCCTATGGCTTCAAGTGGGTCTGGGCGCCGCTGGTCGACCGCGTGCCCCTGCCCGCGCTGACGGCCATGCTGGGGCGCCGGCGCAGCTGGCTGCTGCTGTCGCAGGCGGCGATTGCGGCCGGCCTGGTGGGCATGGCCCTGCTGGACCCGCGCGACGGCCTGCAGCCGCTGGTGCTGTGCGCGCTGCTGGTGGCCTTCGCTTCGGCCACGCAGGACATTGCGCTGGACGCCTTCCGCATCGAATCCGCCCCGGGCGACCGGCAGGCCGCCCTGGCCGCCTGCTACCAGACCGGCTACCGCCTGGCCATGATCTGGTCGGGCGCCGGCGTGCTGTGGCTGGCCGCCAGCCAAGAGGTGCAAAGCCTGGCCAATGGACTGAGCGAGCGCTGCCAGGCGCTGATCAGCCAGGCCGGTGCGGTGGCGGCCGACGTGGCCCAGGGCGCGGCCCAGGCGGCCGCCGCAGGTGCCTCGCAAGCGGCGCAGGCCGCTTCGACGCAGGCGGCGCCCAGCGCCAACGCCAGCGTCGGCCAGGCGCTGGCCGGCAGCTACCAGAACGGCCCCTGGGAATTCGCCTACCTGATCATGGCCGTGTCCATGGCCGTGGGCATGCTGACCGTGTTGCTGATGCGCGAGCCCGCGCCATCCGTCCATGCCGACGCCGACAACGCCGCGGCCTACCAAGGCGCGCTGACCCGCCTCGCGCGCGACGGCGCGCCCTGGCTGGGCGTGGCGGCCTTCGCTTGGTGGGTGCTGCTGGTGGGCCTCACCATCGCCGCCGCCGCGCGCCTGTTCAGCTGGGACACGCTCACCCCCGCCGCGCTGAGTGCCCAGGGCGCCGGCTGGCTGGTGCCTTGGCTGCTGTCGGCCGTGGGCCTGGGGCTGACGGTGCTGGGCTGGCGCCGCCAGGGGCCCATGCTGGTGCCGGCCGCCGGCAGCGCCACCCAGGGCCTGCTGGCCTGGATGCTGACCGCCTTCGTGGCGCCGTTTGCCGAGTTCATCACCCGCTACCGCTGGCAGGCCGTGCTGCTGCTGGCCCTGGTGGGCACCTACCGCATCAGCGACGTGGTCATGGGCGTGATGGCCAACCCCTTCTACGTGGACATGTGCTTTTCCAAGGCCCAGGTGGCCAACGTCACCAAGGTCTACGGCGTGGTCATGACGCTGGCGGGCGCCTTCATCGGCGGCGTGCTGTCCATGCGCTTTGGCGTGATGCGCGTCATGGTGGCCGGCGCGGTGTTGAGCGCGCTGACCAACCTGGCGTTCTCGTGGCTGGCCGGCTTTGCGCCCGACATCACGCACGCCGCGCCCGCCCTGTGGCGCCTCATCGTGGTGGTCTCGGCCGACAACCTGGCCAGCGGCATCGCCTCGGCCGCCTTCGTCGCCTACCTCTCATCGCTGACCAATGTGCGCTACTCGGCCACGCAGTACGCGCTGTTCAGCTCGATGATGCTGCTGGCGCCCAAGGCCATCGCCGGGTTCTCGGGCGAGTTCGTCGATGCCCACGGCTATGCCCACTTCTTCTCGGCCACCGCGCTGCTGGGCGTGCCCGTGGTGCTGCTGGTGCTGCTGGCGGCGCGGCAGCGATCGACCACCCCCGAGAACAAACAGGAGTATGAATGATTACCCGTTGATTTGAAAACGGCCACCGCCTCATACTCCCGACAAAAATCAACCACACCCCCACGCTTTACCCATCTTTACATGAGCGACACACCCCAGGTCCAGCCCCGCGCCATGCTCAGCGCATCGGGGTTCTCCCCATGATTCGCCGCTCCCCGCCCATGTCCACGTCGCTGTTGATGATCGAAGACGACACCCGCCTGGCCAACATGGTCAGCGAGTACCTGTCGCAGTCCGGCTATGCCGTCACCCATGCCGCCGATGCCGCCCAAGGCCTGGCCCAGCTGGCGGCAGAGGTGCCGGCGCTGGTCATCCTCGACCTCATGCTGCCCGACCTGGATGGTCTGGAAGTTTGCCGCCGCATCCGTGCCTCGGCCGGCGAAGCGGCCAAGGTGCCCGTGCTCATGCTGACGGCCAAAGGCGACCCCATGGACCGCGTGGTCGGCCTGGAACTGGGCGCCGACGACTACCTGCCCAAACCCTTCGAGCCCCGCGAGCTGCTGGCCCGCATCCGCGCCGTGCTGCGGCGCAAGGGCGACGGCAGCGGCGCCCCGGCGGCGGCGAACGCCCTGCAGTTCGGCAGCCTGGCCATCGACCGCGACGCGCGCGTGGTCACGCTGGACGGCGCGCCCTGCGACCTCACGTCCTACCAGTTCGACCTGCTGGTGGCGCTGGCCGAGCGCGCAGGCCGCGTGCTGTCGCGCGACCAGATCATGGAGGCCGTGCGCGGCCGCGAACTGGAAGCCTTTGACCGCTCCATCGACGTGCACGTGGGTCGCATCCGGGCCGCCATCGAGGCCGACGCCAAAAACCCCAAGCGCATCCTCACCGTGCGCGGCGTGGGCTACGTGTTCGCCAAGCAGCAGGATTGAGGACGGCCATGCCCATCCGGTGCCCGGCTTTCGCGAGGTGCGCGGTCCCGACACCCGTCGGCGGCCACGCCGCCTGGCCGTGCCGGGACGTTGACGCGCACCCCAACCCGACACCGACGGCCCGTCCTGGTCTGCCGAGCCCGCGGGGCCGTGAGCGAACCAGCCCTTGGAGCGCGCCATGAGCGCTGCCCTGCACCGACGCCTGTTCGGCCTCTTCGGCAGCCGGCTCTACCTGCGCATCTGGCTCGCGGTGGTGGTGGCCGTCGCCCTGCTGGCCTTGTTGGCCGGCTGGGCCTGGCGCGCCGCCGAAGACGCTCGGCGCGACACCACGGTGGCGGCGGCGCGCGAGATGATCGTGCTCAACGCCGATGGCGAGGTGCTGGGCACGGGCCAGATGCGCCCCATCCGCGACGGCCGGCGCAACCCGGACGCCGGCCAGGATTTCTCGCTGCAGTTGCCGGGGCAGCCTGGTTACGTGCTGCGGATGCCGCCGCGTGAACACCGCCCCATCGGCCCGCCCTGGGCCCGTGGTCCCTACGCCACCTCGGGCTACCTGTGGCTGCTGGCGGTGGTCGCGCTGGCGGTGGGGCTGGGCGTGTACCCCCTGGTGCGCCGGTTGACCAGCCGGCTCGAAGGCCTGCACCGCGGCGTGACCGAATGGGGCACGGGCAACCTGCGGGCGCGCGTGCCGGTGCACGGCCACGACGAGGTGGCCGATCTGGCGCAGCGCTTCAACAGCGCCGCCGACCACATCGAAGCCCTGATGGACGCCCAGAAGTCGCTGCTGGCCAACGCCTCGCACGAGTTGCGCTCGCCCCTGGCCCGCATCCGGCTGGCCATTGAGCTCATGGACCACAACCCCTCGCCGGCCACGCGCAGCGAGATCAAGCGCAACATCGCCGAGCTCGATCAGCTCGTCGACGAAATCCTGCTGGCCAGCCGCCTCGATGCGCGCCAGGTGGACCTGGGCACGATCGAGTCGGTCGACATGCTGGGGCTGGTGGCCGAGGAGGCCGCCATGACGGGCGCCGAACTCCAGCTGGATGGCGAGCCCGAGCGTTGCCAGGTGAATGGCGTGGCCAAGCTGCTGCGCCGCATGGTGCGCAACCTGCTGGAAAACGCCAAGCGCTACGGCGCCGTCTCGCCGGAGGCTCCCGTGACCGTCACGCTGCTGACCCGGGGCCAGACCCTGACCATCCAGGTGGCCGACCACGGCCCCGGCGTGCCGAGCGCGCTGCGCGAGCGCATCTTCGAGCCCTTCTTCCGCACCCCGGGCGCGTCGGAAACGGCCGGCGGCGTGGGCCTGGGCCTGGCGCTGGTGAAATCGATTGCCGAGCGCCACGGGGGCGCCGTGCGCTGCGAGGCCCGCAGCGATGGCGCGACCGGCGCGGTGTTCGTGCTGGAGCTGCCGGCCGGCGCGTGAAGCGCGGCGCAGCCGGGCTCACCGCGCCGGGTCGGCACCGAACGCCGCGACCCGCTGGGGCAGCAACTCCGGAATCAGCCGGCATAGTTCACACTTTGACGGCCGGCGTCAGCCCACACGCCGGTGAGTCCGTGGAAATTCGCCTAGAGTCGGGCCCTGAACTGTCACGCATCAAGTCAGCGCTGCTTGCAGCACCACTACAAACCCATAACGACATGCTCACAACCGCTTGGCTCACGCCAAGCGGTTTTTTCTTGGGCGCTCGGATCAGGCCTGCGACCGCGCCGCGCCCGGCGTGACCAGCATGGCGCTGAGGATGGCCAACATGAACAGGTAGAACAGGTTGCCGCTGTTGTGGGCGAAAAAGACCTGGGTGAAACCAAACCCGATGTACGACAGCACCAGGCACACCCCGACCAGGCGAACCGCCAGGTCCTGCTCGCGCGCTTCGGGCGTGGCCAGTCGCTCGAGGCGCCGGCGCGAGGGCCAGAACACCGCCAGCGGCACGCCATAAAACAGCAGCAGGGCCAGCACCCCCACGCCGCCGCGGCGCGCGAAGGTATCCAGCAACTCGTTGTGCGCATGGCTGAACTGGGTGACGAACGCGCTCACCTCGCCATGCTCGGCCCGGCTGCGCTTTTCCCGCTCATAGCCTTCGCTGCCCCAGCCCCACACGGGGCGTTCCGTCCCCAGGCGCCAGGCCAGTTGCCAATGGGCGAGGCGCTGCCCGATGGAGGTGTGGGCCTCGCCGGTGTCGACATACGCGTTCACCTCCTCCATGGCCAGCGCGGTGCGCTGGCGCAGGTTGTCGTGAAAGGCGCCGCCCAGCAGCAGCACGGCCAGCAGCAGAGCGCCTGAAGCACGCCACACGCGCACCGTCGGCAGCCAGCGCAGGGCCAACCACAGCAGCACGGGCGCCAACAGCAGCAAGGCCAGCCAGCCACCGCGGCTTTGCGACAGCACCGACGCCATCAGCCCCATGAAGACACCGCCCGCCAGGGCCCAGCGTTCCGTCGGGCGCCAGCGCGCCCACAGGCAGACCAGGCCAATCAGGCACATCACGCCCAGACACAAGGCCAGGTTGCCATACTGGATCTCGTTGGTGTGGCCCGCGGCCCGTTCCAGCCCCTGGCCCCAGACCTGCCAGGCGCCCACGCAGCCCGCCCCCCAGGCGCCCACCGCCACGCCACGCCACACCGCTTTGCAGGTGGGCGCCCATTGCGCCAGCATGAGCAGACAGGGCAAGGCCGCAAGGTATTTGATGGGGCGGTCCAGCGCCTTGAGCGAGCCCGAACTCGGGTCGAAGTCCAGCAGCAAAACCAGGGCCATGAGCGTGATGGCCAGCGCCAGGCCCACAGTGTGACGCGGCACCGGCTTGCCCAGCCACTGCGGCAGGCTCAGGATGGCCAGCAGCAGCAGCGCGAGCGCACCGTATGAATACCCGGAAGGCAGCCACAGCGCAAAGCCGGGCACCAGAAAGGCGGCCACGTTCACGCCGCGTTGCAAAACCGACCTGGACAACCGCACTATCGACGCACGCGATCGGTCAGACTCTTCGCGTCATACGCCAGCGCGGCATAGCGAAAAAAGCACTCCTGGGCCACCAGCCAGCAATACAGAAAGCCGGGGCCCCCACAGAGGAAGCCGCGCTGCCAGATGTACAGCCGCAGGAACATGGCCGTGCCCGACGCCACACCGCGCCAGACCCCGCCTTTTTTGCCGCCCTGCGCGCGCTTGGCCGCGCCCAGCATGGCGTACTGGGTCATCTTTTCGAGGCTGGCACGCACGGTTTCACGGGAGTGGTGCAGCAGGCGCGACTTCATGCGCCGCTTGGGCAGGTCAGGCCGCGTGACGGCGTTTTCGTGCACCGCGCCCTCAAAGCGCAGCAAGGAGCCGGTCTTGAACAAGCGCGTGGCGCCCCCGGTGTCCATGCGCTTGAGAGGGTAGCCAAAGGCGACCTGTTCCCAATCGACGCGCCACTGCGCGTCCTCGCCGCTGGCCACGATGCGCTGCAGCTCGGCCCGCAGATCGGGGCCGATCTCCTCATCGGCGTCGAGGAAAAAAATGTACTCGGCCCGGCAGGCCACCAGTTGGTGGTTGCGCTGCGGCCCAAAGCCCTGCCAGTCCGGCTGCCGAATGACCTGCGCGCCCTGCGCCAGGGCCAGCTCGCAGGTGTTGTCGGTCGAGCCGCTGTCGACGACCAGGCGCTGGTCGGCAAAGGCGGCGCTGCGCAGGCAGGTTTCGATGTGCCGCGCCTCGTTGAAGCTCAGGATGGCGATGCAGAGGCTGCCACGGCCAAGCTGCGGCTGACCCGGCTCGGGGCTGGGGGCCGGCGACACGACACGCAAGCCACCATGGGGCATGCCGTTCGAAAGCTTGGCAGGGGTCAAGGCAGTGGTCATCCCAGGGGAAAGTGACTTAGCGGGTCGCCAGCATGCGCGCAAGCGCGGGGGCCCGTGCAAGCAGTCGTGTCGATTGTTTGCACAGGCAACGTCCGGCGAGGCGGCCCGCTGCCTCATGCGGGCCCGACAGCCGCTGAGCAAGCCTGGCTGGCCGGCTGCGCGGCGTCGGCCTGATGGCGATCAAATGCAGATGTTCATGACTCCAGCGTTTGATGTGCATATTGGCTGGAGACATTTGATTGCAAGTCAGTGTGCACCTTCGAACACTTCACCGGCCTTCAGGCGGTACTCGGTGCTGCAGTAGGGGCAGATGCCGAAGCCCTTGGCGCCGACGTTCAGGTACACCTTGGGGTGGCTGTTCCACAACGCCATGTCGGCCTTGGGGTTGGGGCAGAAGATGCCGCCTTGGTCGTTCAGGTCTTTGACCAGCAGTTCGACGGGTTGTTGGGTGCTCATGGCGTGTCCTCTCAGGCGTTCACGGGCGTGAGCCAGTGGGCGTACTTGGGGTTGCGGCCGTTGACGATGTCGAAATAGGCCATCTGGATCTGCTCGGTGATCGGGCCACGCGAGCCGATGCCGATTTCGACCCGGTCCAGCTCGCGAATCGGCGTGACCTCCGCGGCGGTGCCGGTGAAGAAGGCTTCGTCGGCGATGTAGACCTCGTCGCGCGTGATGCGCTTTTGCACCACCTCCAGACCCAGGTCCTGGGCGATGTGCAGCACGGTGTTGCGCGTGATGCCGTTCAGCGCGCCGGCCGACAGGTCGGGCGTGTAGATCACGCCATCCTTGACGATGAAGAAGTTCTCGCCCGAACCCTCGGACACGAAACCGGCCGTGTCCAGCAACAGCGCTTCGTCGTAGCCGTCGTCCGTGGCTTCCAGGTTGGCCAGGATGGAGTTGGTGTAGTTGCTGACCGCCTTGGCCTGCGACATCTGGATGTTCACGTGGTGGCGGTTGAAGCTCGACGTCTTGATGCGGATGCCACGGGCCATGCCCTCTTCGCCGAGGTAGGCGCCCCATTCCCAGGCCGCCACCATGGCGTGGATGGTGTTGCCGCGTGGGTTCACGCCCAGCTTCTCGGAGCCCAGCCAGGCCAGGGGGCGCAGGTAGCACGAGGCCAGCTGGTTCACGCGCACCACTTCTTTGTGCGCTTCGTTGATCTCGTCCTGCGTGAACGGCAGCGGCATGCGCAGCACCTTGGCGCTGTTGAACAGGCGCTTGGTGTGGTCGTGCAGGCGGAAGATCTGTGTGCCCTGGGCGGTCTGGTAGGCACGCACGCCTTCGAACACGCCACAGCCGTAGTGCAGGGTGTGGGTCAGCACATGCACCTTGGCGTCACGCCATTCGACCAGCTGGCGATCCAGCCAGATTTTTCCGTCACGGTCGGACAGGGGTAGAACGGCGCTCATCGAAGGTCCTCGTCAATTCATCTGCATCACGGTGCGGCCGCAGGCCCACCAACCACGCGAACGGCAGGCATCCGCGCAAACTTGGTGATTTTACGATCTGCCGCGTTGTCGATGGGGTCTTGGGCCGATCATTTGACCGTGCGGTGCCACTTCCCAACAACCGCGCCCTGTCCGCCCGCGTCCCTGTTGACCCCAGCCGCTTGGCCGCCCGGGGTGACCCGCCGCGCCGCGCCCGGCGACGCCGACCTGGCCGCGTTGAACGCCTGCGGCCAGCCACCGGTGCCGGTCGCCATCGGCCACGACGTGCCCGGACGCCACGACGGGGTGGCCCGGGCCCTGGACTGCACGCCGCCGGCGCGGCTGGCCGACGGCTCCTCCGACCCCGAGGCGGGCGACTGCGGGCGCCAAGGTGGCGGCGGCGAAGCCTTGGGTCAGCCGCAGCAGCGTGCCCCCGATACCAACCCACCGACGGATCGCCCGCCACGCAACGCTGAAACAGCGCCGGGCGCGTCATCAGCGCGTACAGCGTGAACAGCCCGCCGCAGGAATGCCCCAGAGCGTCTGGCGTTGGGGATCGACGCGTGCCCGCTGCGGCACGGCCGGGCGAATGCGCTCGGCGATGAGGGCCAGGAAGGGGTTTCACGCCCGCCAGGCGCCGGGCGTGACGGGGCGGGTGCTCGTCGGCGGCGCGCGGCCGGGTACCGCCTCGGACGCGCCGGCCGGCGCGTCCACGGTCGCAGCAGCTGGGGCGCCCTCCGGCCGCGAAAGCGCGCAAGCGCCGGGCACGCGGCTGGCCGCCGAAGGCATGGACATCCGCATCCAGGCCTTCCTGCACCCAAGCCCCGGCCAGCTGTTTGCCACGTCGCTGCGGCCAGTCATGCAGCCGATCACCATGTGATGGAGTATGGGCCTATTTTCGTTTTCAGAAAAACGACAACAGCCCCATACGCCTTGCCTCAACGGCTGGCGTTGAACGGCAGGTCCTTGTCCACGCGCACGTCGCCCGGCAGGTTCAGCACGCGCTCGGCAATGATGTTGCGCAGGATTTCGTCGGTGCCGCCGGCAATGCGCATGCCGGGGGCATACAGCTCGGCCGTCTGGAACCAGCCCTGCATGGGCGCGGCATCGGGGTCGAGGAGCGCGCCGGCCTGGCCTTGCAGCTCGGCCCCGTACTCGGCCATCTGGCTCAGCAGGCGGGCCGACACGATCTTGCCGATGGACGACTCCGGCCCCGGCGTCTGCCCCCGCGAGAGCTGGGTCATGGCGCGGAAGCGCGTGAACTTGAGGCCCATCTCCTGCGCATACCAGTCCGCCATGCGCTCGCGCACGCTGCTGTGCGTGATGGCGGCATGGCCGTCGATCGGCACCTGCTCGGTCAGCTGACGCAGGTCGTCCACGCTGGGGCGCGTGGTGCCGCCCACGGCCAGGCGCTCGTTCATCAGCGTGGTCAGCGCGACTTTCCAGCCGCCGTTCACATGGCCCAGCCGCTGGCTGTCCGGAATGCGCAGGTCGGTGAAGAAGATCTCGCAGAAGTTCGACGTGCCCGAAATCTGCTTGATGCGGCGGATCTCGATCCCGGGCGACTTCATGTCGATGAAGAACATGGTCAGGCCCGCGTGCTTGGGCACGTTGGGGTCGGTGCGCGTGAGCAGGATGCCGTAGTCCGAGATGTGGCCGCCCGAGGTCCAGATCTTGCTGCCGTTGATGACCCAGTCGTCGCCGTCCTTCTCGGCGCGCGTGCGCAGGCCGGCGACGTCCGAGCCGCCGGCGGGTTCGGAGAACAGCTGGCACCAGATTTCCTCGCCCCGCAGCGCCGGGCCGACGTAGCGCTGCAGCTGTTCGGGCGTGGCATAGGCCATCATGGTGGGGATGCACATGCCCAGGCCGATGGCGA
This sequence comes from Comamonas serinivorans, assembly GCF_002158865.1. NCBI lineage: Bacteria > Pseudomonadati > Pseudomonadota > Betaproteobacteria > Burkholderiales > Comamonadaceae > Comamonas > Comamonas serinivorans. The sequence goes on from NZ_CP021455.1 coordinate 4,450,695, forward strand.
ACACGTTGCTGGGCACGTCGTACTCGGCCTCTTCCTCGTGGAAGATGATGTGCTGCATGGGCGTGCCGCTGCGGCCGCCCCAGCGCTTGTCCCAGGTGATGCCGGCAAAGCCGGCCTCGGCCTTCTGGCGCTGCCAGGCCTTGGCCTTGACCAGGGCGTCGGGGCTTTCGTCGTAGCGCTGGCGCACGCTGTGGGCATCCTTGCTGCGGCGCGGCACGTGGGCGTCGAGGAAGGCGCGGGCTTCGGCGCGAAACTGCGCTTCTTCGGGGGTGTCGTTGAAATCCATGGCGATGTTCCTTGTGGGCTCGGGGTCAAGCGGCAAACGGGGTATGTTCGGGTGTCCGTCTGTTTTGAAAAGCCAGTTGACCCATACTGCGGTTGATCAATGCGCGACAGCGGCCACCTTGGCCGCGGCGGGGGCATGGCTGGCACGCGTCCACTCGGCCACGACCTCTTCCTTCCAGTAACCGGCGCTGCCCAGCAGCGCCGCCAGCGAGGCCGAGCGGCGCAGGAACAGGTGGCAGTCCATCTCCCAGGTGAAGCCCATGCCGCCATGGGTCTGGATGTTTTCGCGCGCGGCGAAATTGAAGGCCTGCGTGGCCGACACGCGCGCCGTGGCGGCCGCCAGCGCCAGCTCGGCCGGCCCGTTGGCCAGGGCCCAGCAGCCAAAGTAGGCGTTCGAGCGGGCCAGCTCGTTGGCCACGTAGATGTCGGCCAGCTTGTGCTTGATGGCCTGGAACGAACCGATCGGTCGCCCGAAGGCCACGCGCTCCTTCGCGTAGGCGGTGGCGGTTTCCAGGCACACGCTGGCGCCGCCGACCTGCTCGAAGGCCACCAGCACGGCGGCTTGCGCCAGCAGGCGCTTCACATCGGCCCAGCTCACCCGGCCCGCGCCCAGCGGCTCGGCGGCGGCGCCGGCAAAGGTCAGGCGCGCCTGGGCGCGCGTGGGGTCGATGGACTGCAGGGCTTCGCGGGCGACGCTGGCCTGGGTCAGGTCGACGCGGTACAAGCCCAGCTCGTCCTGGGCGTTGCGCGCCACCACGATGGCGAAGTCGGCCTGGGCGCCGTCGGTCACGGGCCAGGCTTCGCCGTTCAGCTTGCCGGCATCCACGCGCAGCTTCACATCGGCCTCGCGCGGGTTGCCCAGGCCGGTGGCCAGCACCCAGCAACCGATGGCCTGGCCGCTGGCCAGCTTGGGCAGCCATTGGGCCTGTTGTTCGGCGCTGGCGTGCGCCTGAATCGCCGGCGTGGCCAGGTAGACGGACGAGGCAAACGGCACCGGCGCCAGGGCGCGGCCGATTTCCTCGGCCAGCACGCACAGGCCTTCGTAGCCCAGGGCCGAGCCGCCATGCTCTTCGGCGATGGTGACGCCCAGCCAGCCCAGGTCGGCCATTTGCTGCCACAGCGCGCGGTCGAAGCCCTGGTCGCCCGGCAGGTACTGGCGCACCAGCGTGGTCGGGCACTGGGCCTGCAGCATCTTGCGGGCCTGCTCGCGCAGCAGCTCGCTGTCTTCGTTGAAGTCGAAATTCATCGTTGTCTCCGGGGGAAGGGTGAGGCCGCCCACGCCAGGCAAGCGCGCGCAGCGGGTCCTCGACGGCGGCGCCGCATCGGCCCGCACTTGCCCGCCCCGGCTTCGCGTCGACCCACCGGCGCGCCGGCTCCCGTGCGGCCGGAATCCTCCGGCGGCAACCGCGGCAGCCTGCCACGCCGGCCACGTCATCGATCAACCAGGACATGGCGGCAGCAACCCATCTTGGCCATTTCCCGCCGTCCTGGATGCCACGCAAGCGACTGAGGACCCTGCTTTCAGACGCCCACGTGACGCCCACCCGCGCCGGCGACCCAGCGTCCCGAGCAGGCCATCAGAGGGTATCGTGCACAGTCGATGGCTCCTCAATCGGCACCAGCGGCCACCCCGTCCCAATCTGCTGCCAGCCACACGACGGCGGTGTCACGTGCAATCGTTTGAGCGAAAAAGGCAGTATGGCGCCATCATCGATCATCAATGATCGGCATTGGCACCATACTGCCTGTAGTCATCAAGACAAGGAGCCACACCACCGCAGCCCGAGCAATGAACGGCGCGTCCGGGCCGCGAAGGCCCGCACCGCGTCACCCATGGCGACGGCTCTGCCAGATCGGCAGGGACGGGCACGGGAAAAGAGTCCCCGGCGGACTGGCAGACGCCTTGCCAAAGACGCCCGACGCGCGAAACCTCGCGCCCACACCGGCCCGGCTCAGGCCACGCGCATGGGCACGCGCGGGGCGACGGCGCACATCAACTCGTAGCCCAGGGTGCCGGCATGGTGGGCGACCTCGTCGATGGACAGCACCGCGCCATTGGCCGCCCGCCCCCACAGGACCACCTCGCTGCCCACACCAGCCTGCGGCACGGGTGTCAGGTCGACCGAGAGCATGTCCATGCTGACCCGCCCCAGCGTGCGCGAGCGCACGCCCTGGACGAGCACGGGCGTGTCGGTCAAGGCATGGCGCGGGTAGCCGTCGGCGTAGCCACAGGCCACGACGCCGACGCGCATGGGCCGCTCGGCCACGAAGCGCGAGCCGTAGCCCACAGACTCGCCGGCCGCGATCTCCTGCACGCCGATCAGCCGGCTGGCCAGCGTCATGGTGGGCTGCAGGTCCCAGTCGGCGGCGCTGTGCTCGGGAAAGTCGGGCGAGCTGCCGTACAGCGAGATGCCGGCCCGCACCCAGTCGCCGCGCACGGCGGCATCGCCGGCCAGCCGCAGCAGGGCAGCGCTGTTGGCCAGGCTGCGCTCGCCGGGCAGGTCCTGGGTGGCGTGGGCAAAGCGCGCCACCTGCTCGGCCACACCCTTGGGCCCATCGGCGTCCGAGAAGTGGGTCATGAACGACACCTCGTCGACCTGCGGCAGGGCCGCCAGCCGCGCGTAGGCCGCGCCCACGCGCGCCGGCGCAAAACCCAGGCGGTTCATGCCCGAGTTGACCTTGAGGAAGACGCGCAGGCCGGTGTGCGTCTTGTGTGTGGCCAGCCAGTCGATCTGGGCATCGCTGTGCACGGCCAGCCACAGGCCCAGGCGGGAACAGGCTTCGAGCTCGCGCGGCTCGAACACCCCCTCGAGCAGCAGGATGGGCCCGCGCCAGCCCAGCGCCCGGATGCGCTCGGCCTCGGCGATCTCGAGCAGCGCAAAGCCATCGGCCGCACGCAGACCGTCGAAGGCGCGCTCGATGCCATGGCCATAGGCGTTGGCCTTGACGACGGCCCAGACCCGGCTGTCCTGCGCCGCCTCGCGGCAGCGTTGCAGGTTGTGGTGCAAGGCCTGGGTGTGCACGGTGGCGTGGATGGGCCGGGTCATGGCAGAGGGCAAGCGACAAAAGCGCGATTATCGGCCCGGCCACAGGTCTGCCGCGCCGGGTCGCAAGAGCAACCAGCACGGTGATGACCCGGGCCACTGTTGGGGCACCGAGGAGGCGCTGGCCGGCCGCACGCGGCGGCTCGGGGCGGCACCGCCCGGCCCTCGCGCGCCCCTTTGGCGGGCCCCACCAGCGGCCCCTCCAAGGGCTTCGGGTAGCCCAATCGAAGCAAGGGCTGCCCTGGATGGGCAAATGGGACCGCGTGCTATAACCTGCGGCTCTTTTTTCCTGCGAAGACCCATGGTGCCCAGCCACTGCGCGACCATCTGATCCCTGACCAATGAAGCGCGGTTTCTACACCATCATGGCGGCGCAGTTCTGCAGCTCGCTGGCCGACAACGCCCTGTTCGTGGTGGCGGTCGAGCTGCTGCGCTCGGGCGGCGCGGCCGAGTGGCAGCAGGCGGCCCTGGTGCCGATGTTCGCCCTCTTCTATGTGCTGCTGGCGCCCTGGGTCGGGGCCTTTGCCGACTCACGACCCAAGGGCCGGGTCATGTTCGTCAGCAACGCCATCAAGGTGGTGGGCTGCCTGGCCATGCTGTTCGGCTCGCACCCGCTGCTGGCCTACGCCATCGTCGGCCTGGGCGCCGCGGCCTACTCGCCGGCCAAGTACGGCATCCTGACCGAGTTGCTGCCGCCGTCCATGCTGGTCAAGGCCAACGGCTGGATCGAAGGCCTGACCATCACCTCCATCATCCTGGGCGTGGTGCTGGGCGGACAGATCGTCGACGCCAACCTGTGGCGCTCGGTCATGGGCTGGGGCCTGCCGGGGCTGGACAAGCCCGTGCACTGCGCGCTGGCGCTGCTCATCCTGGTCTACGTCGTGGCGGCCATCTTCAACATGCGCATCCCCCGCACCACGGCCGTGTTGCGCCCGCTGCCGCGCGACCAGGTCGCACTGCTGCAGGACTTCTGGCGCTGCAACATGCGCCTGTGGCGCGACCGGCTGGGCCAGATCTCGCTGGCCACGACCACGCTGTTCTGGGGCGTGTCGGGCAACATGCGCTACATCGTGCTGGCCTGGGCTGCGGCGGCGCTGAACTATTCCACCACCCAGGCGGCCAACCTGGTGGGCGTGGTGGCCGTGGGCACGGCCGTGGGCGCCATCGTGGCGTCCGTCATCATGAAGCTGGACAAGGCCACCTGGGTCATGCCCATCGGCATCGCCATGGGGGTGTTGCTGGCCTTGATGGCCTGGGTGCACACCACCTGGCTGGCGCTTCCCATGCTGCTGGCCCTGGGCCTGCTGGGGGGCTTCATCGTCGTGCCCATGAACGCCCTGCTGCAGCACCGCGGCCACAACCTCATGGGCGCGGGTCGCTCGATCGCGGTGCAGAACCTCAACGAACAGGCCTGCATCCTGCTGCTCGGCTTGGCGTATTCGGTTTCGGTGAACAAGGGCCTGAGCGCGCTCGGCGCGGTGCTGGCCTTCGGCATGCTCGTGGCGGCGCTCATGGGGCTGATTCAGCTCTGGCACGCCTACAACCTCAAGCACCACCGGCGCGAATGCATTCGCCTGCTGGCGATTGCGCGCAGCGACCGAACACACGGCTAAACCGCAGTATCCACCCATCCCCGTTCATGCATCAACGGGAACACGGCCATATTGCCAACCACCTCATTCTGATTGGGCATCGCGCGGCTGCGAACGCTCCACGCCGCGATGCAGCAGGAACGACAGCAGTTGCTGGCGGTCGAGCGGCACCTCCATCCAGGCGGTGCAGCCGGCGCGCTTGGCGCGCCACCGCGACACGGGCGCCTTGCGCCGGGCCACCACCACCACGCCCGGCAACATGCCCTGGGCATTGGCCGTCTGCAAAAACGCCTTGCACCACCTGACCAGGCCGGCCCCCAGCGCGCCCTGGTCGAGGAACACCATGCGGTACTCGCTGCGCGCCACCGCCTTCAGGGCCGCCGCCACGTTTTCCATCACATCCACGCCAAAGCCCATCTTGCGCAAGCCCTTGGGCAGGGTGCGCGTGCGGTGTTCGGCGTCGGCCACCACCAACACCTGCGCGGGCCAGACGTCCAGCCATTCCTGCGAGGCGAAGTCCAGGATGTCGGTCGGCCCCAGGGTGTGCGAGGAGCTCATGCGGCGCTCGTGCTCGGCGCGCCGGGCCAGGCGCAGGTCCGACGGCTCGTCGTCGGTCATGGCCAACTCGGACGGCGTCAACTCGAGGCTGGAGCTGAATTCGGAAAACTGGCTGCTGTCGCGGTCCGCCCAGGGGTCCGTTTCGGCGTACGACTCGAGGCGGCTGACGGGCGCCTCTCTGCGGGGACGGTCAGGCAATTGCCGGATCAGCTTGGTCAGCACCTGGTGGGTCTGGCTCACATCGAACGGTCGCATGACGCGCAGGAACTGATCCTGCTCGCCGCCCACGGCCAGCACGTGGGCGATGCCCTCGGTCTGCAGGCGCTGCACGCTGCCGGGGTCGTCGCCATTGACCACCCAGAAATCCGCGTGCTCGCCAGCCGCAGCAGGCAGCAACTCCGCCGTGTGTTCGCTCGCAGCCGTCAGCAGGCGCTCAATCTCTTGGCGCTCGGACGGTCGCAGGCCGACCACGGCATAGGCAAAGCGTTTGGTCTCTGTGGACATCTGGAACAACGGGACGTGTCATGGGCCTCCCACGGCCTCACCCATGCTTTCGGACCGGCCCTGTCAGCGGGCCATGACGAAAGCAACGATTGTTGCGCAATTTTTCACGCTTTCACGGAACCCAAGGGGTCTTTCGTGATCAACGCAACGCAGTATGCCAAGCCCCGTCCGCCCCCTGCCACGGCTCGCCCCATGCCCTTGTTCCTGCCTCGCGTTCCGTGATGGATTTCACCCCGCTGCGTCATTTGGGAAACAAATGTGTCAACCGCGGCCGGCCCCGCCAACGTCGCGGCCGCAAGGCAGTGTGACGGTGATGCACCACGTCGGTGCACCAGCGCGCAGCCCATGGTTTCAGCTCACCTGCACCCCGTCCAGGGCCGGATCCCCTGCGGGATAACGCAGCTTCAGGCCCACCAGCGCATCTCGCACCAACGTGGCGATCATGAGGTTGCGGTGCGTCTTGGAATTGGCGGGCACCACGGTCCACGGCGCCCAGGGCGTGCTCGTCGCCCGCAGCAGCTGTTGGTAAGCCGCCTGGTAGTCGTCCCATTGGGCGCGCGCTTCGAGGTCGCTGACATCGAACTTCCAATGCTTGCGCGGGTCGTCCAGCCGCGCCTGCAGGCGCTCGCGCTGCTCGTCCTTGCCGATGTGCAGCATGAACTTGAGGATGACGGTGCCGTTCTCGCTCAGCATGCGCTCGAAGTCGTTGATCTGGGCAAACCGCTGCTGCTGCGTCTTGGCGTCGATCCAGCCCTGGACCACGGGCACCAGCACGTCCTCGTAGTGGCTGCGGTTGAAGATGACGATTTCACCGTTGCGCGGCATCTGGGCGTGGATGCGCCACAGGTAGTCGTGCGCCTGCTCCAGGTGGCTGGGCGCCCGCCACGACACCACCCGCATGCCCAGGGGGCTGGTTTGCGCGAACACGCCACGCACGGTGCCATCCTTGCCCGAGGTGTCCATGCCCTGCAGCACCACCAGCACCTTGAAGCGCTGATCGGCATACAGCAGGTCCTGCAGCACGTCGATCTCGGCCGCCAGCGCCTCCACGCGGGCCTTGCTGTCGGCCTTGCTGCCCACGGCATAGGGCTTGGCATCTGGCGCCACATCCGCCAATTTGAAGCGGGCAGCGGCCTGGTTGGTCGGGACCTGCAGGGCAGGGCTGCGGGGGGTCGCGGGCATGAATCCTCCTGGCATCAAGGTGTGGGCGTACGATACGGGAAAACGGTTACCCCGCGCCCCAGACACCATGAACCCCGCACAGCTCTTCAATCCCGGCGATCGCAGCTTCACCTACGTGGTGTTTGACGAGAAATCGCGCGAAGCCCTCGTCATCGACCCCTGCGAAGCCGAGATCGCCCGCGACCTCTCGACGCTGCGGCGCATGAACGTCACCCCCACCGTGGTGTTGTCCACCCAGGGCCATGGGCCAGCCCTGGCGGCCGCCCAGCAGCTGGCGCTGCAGGCCGGTGCCCGGGTCTGGCAACGTCCCGACACGGCCGACACCGCCGCCTGGGGCATCTCGCTGGGACAGACCCAGGTGCAGGTTCTGCCCACACCTGGCCTGACAGACAGCGCGGTTTGTGTGTACTGGGCCCAGACGGCCGAAACCGACGCCAACGACCGCACGCCGCGCAACGATGCGCGCACGCTGCGACGCCACCTGTTCTCCGGCCTGACGCTGCTGATCGGCGACAGCGCGCCGACCGCGCCAGCCCAGGATGCGCAGCGCCAGCACCGCAGCGTGCACGAGCAGCTGTTCGTGCTGCCCGGCACCACCATCGTCTGGCCCGGCCGCGATGACCACCAGCGCTCGCAATCCACCGTGGCGGTCGAGAAGTCCTTCAACGCGCGCTTTGCCGCCGCCGTGCCCAGCCGGCCCGTGGAAACCGTCGCCCCCGTGGCGACCCGCCCCGAGGCACCGCCCCAGGTGCAGGCGGCCGAGGGCTATGCCGGCGACCTGCCCCCGACCCTGGCCTACGACTGGCTGCAAACCGGCGATGCCGTGCTGGTCGACGTCCGCACCGATGCCGAGCGGGCCTGGGTGGGCCACGTGCCCGGCGCGCTGGCCGTGGCCTGGAAGCAATGGCCCGGCATGGCCGAAAACCCGGCCTTCAACAGCGAGCTGCTGCAGGCGGTCCCGGCCGGCAAAAAGGTTCTGATGCTGTGCCGCTCGGGCGTGCGTTCGGTGGCGGCCGCGCGCCGGGCCACCGAGCTGGGCTTGACGGCCTTCAACATCCTGGAAGGCTTTGAAGGCGACCTGGACCCCTCGGGCCACCGCGGCCAGCTGGGTGGCTGGCGCCGCCGCGGCCTGCCCTGGCAGCAGGGCTAGTCGATCCAGAAGGGGTATGGCCTCATTTCCGTCATTTAATGAACGGGAACGACGGGATACTGCCGATTCAATTACCCAACCCACATCACGTTCCGCTTGCTGAGGCGCCACGGTCAGGCCATGGCGCGCAGTTGCAAGTCGGTCCGTCAAAGCAGGCGCAAAGCGGGTACACCGTGCTGACCAACACCCTCGCTCAGCCCTTGAACAACTGACTGCAAGTGTTGCACGGGGCCACCCTGGCCGAGGCAGTTGCTGCGAGGGCTGCTGCAGCCCAGGCCACGCCCCAAACAAGGCGTCGGCTGATGCGCGTCCGCCGCAGCCATGACGGTCACAGCCTCAAGCCCTGCCCGGCACGACAGCGTGAGCCACGCGACGGCCACGCCGGCGTCGCGCAGCGGGTTTCTCAGGCCCAGGGCGGCCCAACCACACCGCACACGCGGCGAAGGCGCCCCCTACCCAGGTACCAGGCACAAAAAAGCCACCCGCAAGGGTGGCTGATGCCCGGATCGGTCGTGGGACCGATGGGCTCCTCAAGCGGCCGGGATGCGCAGCTTCTGGCCCGGGTAAATCTTGTTCGGGTCGCTCAACATGGGCTTGTTGGCTTCGAAGATCTTCATGTACTGGTTGGCGTCGCCGTAGTACTTCTTGGAGATGGCCGACAGCGTGTCGCCGCTGACCACATCGTGGTACTGCGACGCGGTGCCGGGCGGGAAGCTCAGCTGGTTGTCCACCGACGTCACGCTGGCCACGTTGCCGCAGCACAGGGTCACCTTCTCGGCCGCCTCTTCGCTGGGGGCCGCGCCGGTCACCGTCACCTTGCCGCTGGCGCCGTCGTACTGCACCGCCAGGTTCTGGATGCCCAGGTTCTGCGTTTCGATGTAGGTCTTGATGGCACTGCCTGCCTTGGCATTGAGGTCGGGCAGCTTGGCCGGCTCGGCCTGTGCAGCCTGCACGTCCTTGCTGGTGCCAAACAGCTTCTCACCGGCATCCTTGATGAAACTGAACAAACCCATGTGTCGATCTCCAGGTTGTGAAAGATGGGAACGCAAAAGCTTAACGGCACCGGCTGTCGAGCGCACGACGATTCTCTGTCGGGCGCGTAGGACAAAGACGCTATATTGCGAAACCATGACTTTTTTGGCCATCGACATTGGCAACACCCGCTTGAAGTGGGCGCTGTACGAACGCGGCGCTCCGGGGGCCGCCCTGCTGGCGCAAGGCGTTGAATTCCTGGAGCACATCGACCGCCTGGCCGAGTCCGACTGGGCCAGCCTGGCCGCGCCGGATCGTGTGCTGGGCTGCGTGGTGGCCGGCGACGCCATCAAGCAGCGGGTGCGCGAGCAGCTCGACATCTGGGACAGCCCCGTGAGCTGGGTCGTGCCCAGCCCGGCCGAGGCCGGCGTCATCAACGGCTACGACTTTCCGACCCGTCTGGGCGCCGACCGCTGGGTGGCCATGATCGGCGCGCGCCACCGCGTGCAGCGCACCACGCCCGGCCGGCCCATGGTGCTGGTCATGGTCGGCACGGCGGTCACCGTGGACGCCATCGACGGCGATGGCAAGTTCCTGGGCGGCCTGATCCTGCCGGGGCACGGCATCATGCTGCGCGCGCTCGAATCGGGCACCGCCGGCCTGCACGTGCCCACCGGCGAGGTGCGCACCTTCCCCACCAACACCAGCGATGCGCTGACCAGCGGCGGCACATACGCCATCGCCGGCGCCTGCGAACGCATGATCCAGCACGTGCGCGCGCACTGCGGCGTCGAGCCCCGTTGCCTGATGACGGGGGGCGCCGGCTGGAAAATGGCGCCGCACATGTCGGCCGCCTTCGAGCTGGTGGACTCCATCATCTTCGACGGCCTGCTGGTCATCGCCGAAGAACGCGAAGCCATTCGCCAGCGGCTTGCCGCAAGCTGACGCACAAGGCAGTATCAGACAGATCCCGTTTCTCATTCAACGGCGATCACCAGATACTCCCGCCTCCTCTTGATCCAACGGGCCCATCCTTCGCCCGCCGGACCGCGGCCACCAGCTTCAGGGTGACTCGAACCACAGCCCGCCCTTGGCACGCGGCCGGCCATGATCCGGCGCAGGCCGTCCAGTGGCTGACGCTGCGGCAACACCTCCGCCCACCGCCTTGGCCCGGCGCAGTCCCGTGCGTGCCAGACGGCCGCCCCCACCCATGGAACACTGGCCGTTTAAAGACTCATCAGGAGATTGTTCGTGGCCTACCAACCCTTCAACCTGCAAGGCAAGACCGCCCTCGTGACCGGCGGCAACGGCGGCATCGGCTACGGCATGGCCGAGGCCCTGCTCGCCTCGGGCGCCAACGTGGCCATCTGGGGCTCGCGCGCCGAGAAGACCGAGCAGGCCAAGGCCAAGCTCATCGAAGCCTGCGGCGACGCCTCGCGTGTGCACGCCTTCGCCTGTGACGTGGGCGACGAGGCCGCGCTGGAAGCCACCTTCGCCGAAACCGTGAAGGCCCTGGGTGGCCGCGTCGACTCCTGCTTCGCCAACGCCGGCGTCTCGGGCAAGGGCAAGACCCTGCTGGACCTGTCGCTGGACGACTGGCAGCGCGTGCAGCGCGTGAACGTGGAAGGCGTGTTCATGACCTTCCGCGCCGCCGCCAAGCACATGATCGAGGGTGGCCACGGCGGCTCGCTGGTCGCCACCGCCTCGACCGCCGCCATCGAAGGCGCGGCACGCAACTCGGCCTATGGCGCCTCCAAGGGTGCCGTGACCTCGTTCGTGCGCGCCGTCGCCGTCGAGCTGGCCCGCTACAAGATCCGCGCCAACTCCATCCTGCCGGGCTGGATCGTGACCGAGATGACCGAGAAGTCCGTCGGCAACGACAAGTTCGCCAACGCCGTGATGCCCCGCATCCCCGCCCGCCGCTGGGGCACCTGGGACGATTTCGGCGGCATCGCCGTCTACCTCGCCAGCGAGGCCTCGAGCTACCACACCGGCGAGCAGTTCATCATCGACGGCGGCTACACCAAGTTCTGAGCCCTCGACGTTCAGACCGCGCGCCAGGCACCTTCGGGTGCCTTTTTCATGCGCAATGGCCCGGGCCCCGCAGATCGTGGCGGTCATGGCGGCGCAGCTGTCCCCGGCTGGACTGCCCGCGCCAGAGGGCGCTCACATACTGGCCCCATGAATGCAGCACTCCCACCCTCGACGCCGGCTGGCCTGGCGTCTGTTGACAGCGTCATCGCCCTGCTGGAAGGCGTGGGCTACATCGCCTCACGCCAGATCGCGACCGCGCTTTACCTGGCCCATCACTTGCGCAAACCGGTGCTCATCGAAGGGCCTGCGGGTGTCGGCAAGACCGAGCTGGCGGTGTCGGCGGCCCGCGCCCTGCAGTTTGAGCTGCTGCGCCTGCAGTGCTACGAAGGCCTGGACGACAGCAAGGCGCTGTACGAGTGGAAGTACGGCAAGCAGCTGCTGTACACGCAGATCCTCAAGGAAAAAATCGGTTTGCTGGTCGACGGCACCGATTCGCTGGACAGTGCCTTTGGCAAGCTGGCCAGCTTCCAGGACCTGTTCTTCTCGCGCGACTTCCTGGAGCCGCGTCCGCTGTTGCAGGCCATGGAGCAGCCCGGTGGCAGCGTGCTGCTGATCGACGAGATCGACAAGTCCGAGGAGTCCTTCGAGGCCCTGCTGCTCGAGGTGCTGGCCGATTACCAGGTCACCATCCCCGAGATCGGCACCATCCGCGCCGAGGTGCCGCCGCTGGTCATCCTGACCTCCAACAACACGCGCGAACTCGGCGACGCGCTCAAGCGCCGCTGCCTGCACCTGCACATCGGGTTCCCGGACTCGGAACTGGAGCAGCGCGTGCTGCGCGCTCGCGTGCCCGGCATTCAAGATCAGCTGCTGGCCCAGCTCGTGGCCTTTGTGCAAGCCTTGCGCGCCGACAACATCCGCAAGCCCCCGTCCATCGCCGAGTCGGTGGACTGGGCGCGCACCTTGCTGCTGCTGCACGCCAGCGTGCTGGACGAAGCCCTGGTGCGCGACACCCTGGGCGTGTTGCTCAAGCGCGAGACCGACGTGCGCGAGGTGGACGACCGGCTGGCGCAGATGACCCAAGCCGCACTGGCGGCGGCGTGACGCAGGCGATGGACAGCATCCTCGCCGGCTTCGTGCGGGCCTTGCGCGCCGCAGGGGCGGAGGCGTCCACGGCCGAGACCATCGACGCCGCGCGCACCCTGACCTTGCTGGGGTATGGCGACCGTGCCCAGCTGCGCGACGCCTTGGGCCTGGTGCTGGCCAAGTCCGAGGACGAGAAGCACATCCATGACCAGGTGTTTGACCTGTACTTCGGCCAGCCCCCGCACACCACAACGGCACCCGACACGGCCGCCCTGCGCACGGGCGATGAGCAGGTCGATGTGCTGCTGGCACTGGCTCAGCCCGATGCCACCGGTCAGCCACAGGATGCGCTGGCGGCCGCCCTGGCGCGCGCCGCAGCCCAGGCCGGCGTGGACGACATCCGCTTCGAGAGTCAGACCGCGTACTTCGCCGGCAAAACCCTGGAGGCCATGGGCATCGCGGCGCTGGAAGAGCGCCTGACTGAACGGCGCACGGCCCCCGACGCCGAGGAGGAGGTGCGTGCGCTGGTGGCCGCCCTCAACCAGCTGCGCCGTCAGGCACGCGCCCTGGTCAAGCAGCGCTATGCCATCTTTGGCCAGCCCGCCACCGAGGCCTTCATGACCGAGGTGGTGGTCACACGTGCGCTGGGCCGCATGGCGCCGGCCGAGATGGAGCGCATGAAGGCGGCCGTGGCCCGCATGGCGCGCAAGCTGGCGGCCCGCCACGCGCGGCGCCAGCGCGTGGAGTTGCGCGGCCAGCTCGACGTGCGCCGCACCATGCGCGCCAACGCCGGCCACGACGGCGTGCCCGTCACGCTGGCCTTCAAACACAAGCGGCGTGACAAGCCGCGCATCGTGGCCGTGTGCGATGTGTCGGGCTCGGTGGCCTCGCACGTCCGTTTCCTGCTGCTGTTCCTGTACGCCTTGCACGACGCCGTGGGCGACCTGCGCAGTTTCGCGTTCTCCAACCGCCTGCAGGACGTGGCCGAGCCGATGGAGAAGCTGCCCTTCGACGACGCCATGGAACTCGTCCTCAAAGAGGTGGGCAACGGCTCCACCGACTATGGGCAGGCCTGGCTGGACCTGCACGACCGGCACTGGGATGCGATCGACCGCCGCACCACGGTGATCGTGCTGGGCGACGGCCGCAGCAACGGCGCCGACCCGCGCGTCGACCTGTTTGCCGAACTGGCCGACCGCGCCAAGCGTGTGGTCTGGCTCTGCCCCGAGCCCGAAGGCCGCTGGGGCACGGGCGACAGCGCCATGCTGCGCTACCGGCCCTATTGCACGAGCATGTCGCACTGCGCCACCGCAGCCGACCTGGAACGCGTGCTCGACGAGGCCCTGGAGGCCTACCACTGAGCACCCCCAATTCAACACCGCACTGCATTGCGATACCACCTCAGTATCCAGTCATTTCCATTGATTCATTATCGGATACTGAGCCATACTGCCAACCACTCATCCAAGCGACAGATGTTGACACCCCGCGTGTCCACCCACCGGCCTTCAGGCTGCTGCGCCTGCCGCTCCATCGGGTTCCCCACATGACCGAAGCAAGCTCATCCCCCGGCACCACTCACGGCTTCGATGAAGCGGCCCTGCACGCCTGGCTGACCGCCCACGTGCCCGGCTTTGCGGGCCCCATGACGGTCAGCAAGTTTCCTGGGGGTCAGTCCAACCCCACCTACAGCATCGTCACACCCGGCCAGCGCTACGTGATGCGGGCCAAGCCCGGTCCGGCGGCCAAGCTGCTGCCCAGCGCCCACGCGGTCGAGCGCGAGTACACCGTGATGCAGGCCTTGCAGGGCAGCGGGGTGCCGGTGGCCCGCATGCTGGCGCTGTGCAGCGACGAGTCCGTCATCGGCCGCGTGTTTTTCATCATGGAGCATGTCGAGGGCCGCGTGCTGTGGGACCCGGCCCTGCCCGGGATGACGCCTGCCGAACGGGCCGCCCACTACGCCGAAATGAACCGCGTGCTGGCCAAGTTGCACACCGTGCCGCATGTCGAGCGCGGCCTGGCCGACTACGGCAAACCCGGCAACTACCTGGAGCGCCAGATCGCCCGCTGGGGCAAGCAGTACCAGGCCTCGATCACCCAGCCCATCCCCGAGATGGACGCGCTGCTGCAATGGCTTCCGGCCCACATTCCGGCCAGCGGCCGGGACGGCAAGGCGTGCGTGGTGCATGGCGACTACCGGCTCGACAACATGATCTTTCACCCCACCGAGCCGCGCGTGGTGGCCGTGCTGGACTGGGAGCTCTCGACGCTGGGGCATCCGCTGGCGGACCTCAGCTACCACTGCATGGTCTGGCATGTCGACCCCTCGACGCAGCGCGGCCTGGAGGGCTTGGACCTGGCGGCGCTGGGCATCCCCTCGCTCGACGACTACATGGCCCAGTACTGCGCGCACAGCGGGCTCAGCACCCCCGAGGTGCTGCGGCGCGACTGGTCCTTCTACATGGCCTACAACCTGTTCCGCATGGCCGCCATCGCGCAGGGCATCGCCAAGCGTGTGGAGGCCGGCACGGCCTCCAGCGAGCAGGCCAAGGCCGCCGGCGCGAGCGCACCCTCGCGGGCCAAGCGCGCCTGGGAATGGGCGCAGCTGGCGCAGCACGCTTAGATCCCACAACCCCCAACAGGAGACACCATGAGCGAATCCACCCTGAACACCGGGACACCGGACCTGCTGGCCACGCTGGACGCCGGCGTGCTGACCCTGACCCTGAACCGCCCCGATGCGCGCAACGCCATGAGCCGCGCCATGACCACGGCCCTGCAGGAGCAGCTGGCCCTGGCCGAGTTCAACCACGATGTGCGCTGCATCGTGTTGACCGGCGCCGGCAAAGGCTTTTGCGCGGGCGGCGACGTCAAGGGCATGGCCGCCAGCGGCGATGGCACCGTGGGTGCGCAAACCATCGACCAGGCCATTCACCGTCAGCGCGTCAACCAGCGCGCCACGGCCGGCAAGCTGTTCAAGATGCCCAAACCCACGCTGGCCGCGCTGCCCGGCGCGGCCGCCGGCGCCGGCCTGGCGCTGGCCCTGGCCTGCGACCTGCGCATCATGGCCAGCACGGCCGTCATGACCACGGCATTCGCCAAGGTGGGCTTCTCGGGGGACTACGGCGGCACCTACTTCCTCACGCAGCTGGTCGGCACGGCCAAGGCGCGCGAGCTGTACTACCTGTCCGATCGCGTCAGCGCAGACGAGGCCTTGCGCCTGGGCCTGACCAACTGGGTCTGCGCGCCCGACGAATTGGCCGAGCGCACGCGCGCACTGGCCCAACGCCTGGCCGCAGGCCCCGCGGTGGCGTACCGCTACATGAAAGAAAACCTCAACCGCGCGCTGGCCGGCGAGGTCGACGATTGCATGGACCTGGAAGCCACGCACCATGTGCACTGCGGCCAGACGGAAGACCACCGCGAGGCCACCAAGGCCTTCGTCGCCAAGCGCGAACCGGTCTTCCACGGACGTTGACATGGCCACCCCCGTCACACGCCAGGAGGCCATCGCCGCGCTGACCGCGCCTGGCATGCCTTACGCGCTGGAAGAACTCACTGCGCTGGGCCGCAAGGTCCGCGTGTTCAGCAAAGCGCCGGCCTCGCTGCGCGTGCTGTACGAGGAGACCGCCACCGACCTGCCCTTCCTGGTCTACCAGGACGAGCGCATGACATTCGCCGAAGCCTG
The DNA here is from genome assembly GCF_002158865.1 of Comamonas serinivorans. NCBI lineage: Bacteria > Pseudomonadati > Pseudomonadota > Betaproteobacteria > Burkholderiales > Comamonadaceae > Comamonas > Comamonas serinivorans. The sequence continues at coordinate 4,466,790 of NZ_CP021455.1, forward strand.
GCGCGCGGCCAGCCGCGTCGGCCATGTGCTCGTGCACGGCTGCGGCGTGCGCCCGGGCGACCGCGTGGCGATTGCCATGCGCAACTACCCCGAATGGGTGCTGGCCTTTTGCGCGATCACGAGCATCGGCGCCGTGGCCGTGGCCATGAACGGCCACTGGCAGGCCGACGAGCTGCTCTACGGCCTGCAGGACAGCGGTGCCACAGTGGTGCTGGCCGACGCCGAACGCCTGGCCCGGCTGACCCAGCCCCAGGTGCGCGCCGCGCTGCCGCAGCTGCAGTGCCTGGCCGTGCGCACGCCCGAGCTGCCGGCCGGCGTGCGTGCGCTGCAAGCGCTGACCGATGCGGTGGGCGAGGTGTCCATGCCACCCGCCAGCATCGCGCCCGACGACCACGCCACCATCCTGTACACCTCCGGCTCCACGGGCCATCCCAAGGGCGTGGTCTCCACGCACCGCAACATCCTGTCGGCCCTGCTGTCCTGGGAGCTCGACCGCGCCGTGGCCGAGCGCGTGGCCGGCCTGGAGCCTCCCGCCGTGCCGCCGCCCCAGCCCGGCACGCTGCTGGCCGTGCCGCTGTTCCATGTGTCGGGCCTGCACGCGTCCTACCTGGTCGGCTACCGCATGCAGCGGCGCATGGTCGCCATGTACCGCTGGGACGCCGAACAGGCGGCCGAGCTCATCGCGCGCGAGCGCCTGACCTCGGTCAACGCGCCGGCCGCGATGACGGGCGACCTGGTCCGCGTGGCGCGGCAGAACAGGCTGAGCCTGGACACGCTCGTGACCGTGGGCGGCGGCGGCGCGCCGCGCGCGCCCGAGCAGGTGCGCCAGATCGGCGCGAGCTTCGGCCATGCCCTGCCCAACACGGGCTGGGGCATGACCGAGACCAACGCCATCGGCACCGGCATCGGCGGCGAGGACTACCTGGCCCTGCCCGCCAGCTCGGGTCGCTGCGCGCTGGTGCTGGAGCTGCGCATCGTCGACGAGACGGGGCAGACGCTGCCGGCGGGCCAGCGCGGCGAACTGCTGGTGCGCGGCACCTCGGTGTTCCCGGGCTACTGGAACCGGCCCGAGGCCAATGCGCGCAGCTTCGTCGATGGCGACTGGTTCCGCACCGGCGATGTGGCCTACATCGACGACGAAGGCTTCCTCTTCATCGTCGACCGCATCAAGGACCTCATCATCCGCGGCGGCGAGAACATCGGCTGCGGCCAGGTGGAGGCCGCGCTGCTGTTACACCCCGACGTGCACGAAGCCGCGGTCTATGCCGTGCCCGACGAGCGCATGGGCGAGGAGGTCGGCGCCACGGTCCACGGCGCCCCTGGCCTGGACGTCGAGGCGCTGCGCGCCTTCCTCACCCAGCACCTCGCGCGCTTCGAGATCCCGCGCTACATCCGCGTCGCCACCGAGCCGCTGCCGCGCACGCCGTCCGGCAAGATCCTCAAGCGCCAGATCCAGCAGGCCGCGCTGGCCGAGCACCAGGGCCAAGCCACCAGCGTGTGAGCACCGCCGGGCCGCCCCAAGGGGCTCAACACCGCAGCGCGCAGCGCGAAGGTACGCCATGACCGCAGCTTCCCACGCCCTGGCCAGCCGCTTCGTCACGGGACCGATCACGCCCGTGCTGCTGCGGTTTGCGCTGCCGCTGCTCACCACCAATTTGTTGCACGCCGCCCTGGGCACCTGGGCCGCGCTGTGGGTGGGGCAATTGCTGGGCGCCCACGCGTTGCCGGCCGTGGCCACGGCGGCGGTGCTGGTGTTCATGCTGATGGGCGCAGTGATGGGCATGGGCACCGCGGCCGGGGTGGCCATCGGCCAGTCGCTGGGCGCGGGCGACGAAGACTCGGTCAAACGCGTGGCGGGCTGTGCACTGGCCTTTGTGACGGGCTTTTCGCTGCTGGTGGCCGCCGGCGGCTGGGCGCTGGCGCCGCTCGTCATCGATGCCCTGGGCACGCCAGCGCAAGCCCGCAGCTTCGCGGTGGTGCACCTGCGCTTCACATGCCTGTCCATGCCGGCGCTCTTCATCTACCTGGTGCTGGTGATGATGCTGCGCGGCAGCGGTGATTCGCGCACGCCTTTTCGCTTCACGCTGGTCTGGATCGGGTTGTCGCTGCTGCTGGTGCCGGTGCTGCTGCGCCTGCTGGGCATTGCCGGCGTGGGCTTGGCCAACCTGCTGGGCGCAGGCACCGCGCTGGCGGGCTTGCTCACCTATGTGTACCGCTGGCGCCTGCCGATTGCCCTGCGCGGCGCGGACATCCGGCACCTGCGGCCCGAGCGCGCCTTGCTGCTGCTCATGCTGCGGCGTGGCGTGCCGGTGGCGCTGGAGTCCATCGTCACGCAGGGAGCGTACTTCGTCTTGCTGAGCCTGGTCAACCGCTATGGCGCGACCACGGCGGCGGCGTATGCGGGGGCGGCCCAGCTGTGGACCTATGTGCAGGTGCCGGGCAACGCCCTGGCCGCGTCCATGTCGGCCATGGCCGCCATGAACATCGGCGCCGGCCGCTGGCCCCGCGTGGAGCAGATCGCACTGCGCGGCTGCCTGGCCAGCCTGGCCGTCTCCACCGCGGCCACCTTGCTCATCTACACGCTGGGTGCGGTGTTCGATGACTTGCCGCTGCGCCTGTTCATCCGCGCCGATGAGGCGGTGCTGGCGCAGGCGCGCCACATCCACTTCACCACGCTGTGGGGCTGGATTGCGCTGTCCGTCACCGTCGGCCTCTTTGCCGTGGTGCGCGCCAACGGCGCCATGCTGGCGCCCACGCTGATCTTCGTCGTCACGATGTGGGTGTTTCGCGTGCCGTTTGCGATGGGGCTGGCCCCCTGGCTGGGCAGCGCCGCCATTTGGTGGAGTTTTCCGTTCGGCAGCATCAGCTCTGCCTTGCTGGCCTGGGCCTACTTCCGCTGGGGCACCTGGCGCCAGCGGCCGCTGATGCTGAGCACCGTGACGTCGCACCGGCCCACAGAGGCCACCTTTTCTTCAGGAGACTGACATGGACACACCCCGCCCCCAAGCTGGCACCCAGGCCTGGTTGAACCAGGTGCGCGAGGAGCCGCTGGATCCCGACCGCCCCATCATCGACCCGCACCACCACCTCTGGCGCGCGCGCGGCGACTGGGGACCCTACCTGCTGGGCCAGCTGTGGGCCGACACGGGCGCCGGCCACAACATCCAGAAGACCGTGTTCATCGAATGCCGGGCCGGCTACCGCACGGATGGGCCCGAGCACCTGCGCAGTGTGGGCGAGGCGGAATTCGTGGCCGGCATCGCGCGCGCGGGCCGCGAAGGCGGTGGCGGCGCCGAGATCGCGGGCTTCGTCGGCCACACCGACCTGCGCCAGCCCGAGGCGCAACTGCGCGAGGTGCTGGCCGCGCAGGTGGACGCGGCCCAAGGCCTGTTTCGCGGCATCCGCCATGCCGGCGCCCGCGACCCGCAGCCCCAGCACCTGGTCATTCCGGGGCATGGCGCTGAAGGCCTGTACGCCGACGCCGGCTTTCGCGCCGGCGTGGCCCTGCTGGGCCGCCTGGGCTACACCTACGACACTTGGCACTACCACCACCAGAACGCCGACTTTGCCGCCCTGGCGCGGGCCGTGCCCGGCACGACCCTGGTGCTCGACCACTTCGGCACGCCGCTGGGCGTGGGCCCTTACGCCGGCCAGCGCGACGCCATCTTCAGCCAGTGGCAACGCGACATCGAGGCGATTGCGCGCTGCCCCAACGTGGTCGCCAAGCTCGGCGGCCTGGCCATGCCCGACAACGGCTTTGGCTGGGACAACCGGGCGCTGCCGGCCCATTCGGACGAGCTGGTCGAGGCCCAGGGCCGCTACTACCACCACGCCATCGCGTGCTTTGGGCCCGAGCGCTGCATGTTCGAGAGCAACTTCCCGGTGGACCGGCGCTCGCTGCCCTACGTGAGCTACTGGAACGCCATGAAGAAGATGGCGGCGGCGTATTCGGCCGATGAACAACACGCGATGTTCTTTGGCACGGCGCAGCGCGTGTACGCGCTGTGAGGGGGCGCCTGACCGGCTTGGCGCATCCGCAAGGCCATGCCATGCCATGCCATGCCATGGGAACGGTCATCCATTGATGGGTATGCCTGAATTGCCGTTTTAATTAAAACGGCAATGACCACATACTGCTAATTTCAGGATGATCCCACAGTCGCGTCAAGGCGGCGTGAGGATGCCAGTGAACAGCGGCTGTGCGTACAGCGGCACGGCATCGTCCACGCCGACATCGCCCACCCAGTTGCGCAGCGAGGCGGCGGCATTGACCATGGCGGCCACCTGCTGGGCGGCCAGGCTGGCATCGACGGGGCGAATGGCCCCCTCGCGCATGCCGTCGACGATGAACAGGCCAAAGCGCTCGGTCAACTGGTTGCCCCGCTGGATGGGGTCATGGCGTGCGCCCTCGGCCAGCGCGCTGCGGGCCGATGAGCGCAGCAACGGACCGGCCTCGGACAGCTGAAACCGCACCAGGGCGCAGGTGCTGGTCACCAGCCGCTCCCAGCCCGACGGGGTCTGGGCCATGGCCTGCAGCTGGGTCTGGCGGATGACGTCGAAACTGCGCGCGAAGCACTGCGCGATCAGCTCGTCTTTGCTGGCATGGTGGTGGTAGAACGAGCCCTTGGTCAAGTGCAGGCGCGCCGAAATGGCGCTGACCGAGGCGCCGCGAAAGCCTTGCTCATTCACGAGTGCGGTGGCGGCACGCAAGAAGGCTTCGCGCACCTCGGAGCCATCGGCCTGCGCAGGGGCCGCGCGCAAGGCCGGCAGCTCGGGCATCGCCGGGGCGCGCCAGGCTTGCGGCTGGGCCGCCAGCCCACCCAGCAGCAGATCAGCCAGCGCATCGGCCGCGTGGCCATAGTCGTCCGGCTCGTAGCGGTCGATCCAGGTGTGCATGCCATTGGCCAGGGTTTGCAGCAGGTGGGTTCGCGCATTGCGGTGCGCGTGCTGCCAGCCTGGATCACTCGGGAGGCACTGACGCAGGCTGCGAAACAGGCTGTTGTAGGCCTCTGCCACGCGGTCGCCATGCGGTGGCGCCAGCGCGCGAACCTCCTGGAAGGACACCAGCGCCCCCCGCCGCCCCGTGGCCATGTCGGCCAGCAAGGCCGCCTGACCGCGGAGGAAGGCGTGAATGCGTTGTGCGGGCGAGGGCTGCGTGAGGGCGGCTTGCACCACCCCCTGCATCGCCGCGATGGCTTGCAGCATGCAGTCGGCCGCCAGGTCTTCCTTGCGCCGGTGGTAGTAGCTGACGCTGGCTTTTTGCAGGCCCACGCGCTCGGCCACGCTGGCCAGGGTGACGCCCTTCAGACCATGCCGGTTGAACTCCTCCGCCGCCACGGCGAGGATGGCCTCCCGCTTGACCTGAAAGCGATCGGTGGTGCGGTTGGCCGTCGGTGGCGCGGCCACGCGGTGCTGGGGTGTCTGACCCGGCGCAGTGCTCACAGGGGCCCTCGTGGCGGGCGTGTTGGCTGGTGGCATGTCGGTGTTCCGGTGAGCGTGCCGTCGCAGGGCATCTCCATACTCAAAAGATGAAAAATCGATGACGCATCACGCTCGATGGGGATAGCTTACAGGCATGCAGCGGGATCACGTTGCTGGTGATCTTTGCTATGCTGTCGCGAAACGGACTCCTCGGCCTGCGCCGATATTCCATACTGAATGTCCGAATTCACCCCTTAACCACCACGTCTCGGAGACGCCAGACCATGAGCAAGACCACCCCGACATTCGGGTTCAACCCCAGCGACGAACTGAACGACCTGCGCATGTCCGCCAAGGCCTTGCCGCTGTATGAGCACGTGAAGCGCTTCGTCGCCGAAACGGTGGCGCCGATGGCGGAGAAGTACGAAGCCCTGGGCAAGAACCGCGTCGGGGAAGACCGCTGGCAATACGCGCCCGGTCAGCTGGAGCTGCTCGAGGCCGCCAAAGACCAGGCCAAGAAAGAAGGCCTGTGGAACTTCTTCCTGCCCGACGCGGAAACGGGCGAGGGCCTGTCGAACCTGGACTACGCCTACATCGCCTCGGAGCTGGGCAAGCAGCCGCTGGCCAGCGAATGCATGAACTGCTCGGCGCCCGACACCGGCAACATGGAAGTGCTGGAGCGCGTGGGCACGCCGGAGCAAAAAGAGCGCTGGCTCAAGCCGCTGCTGAACGGTGAAATCCGCTCGGCCTACTCCATGACCGAAGTGCACCATGCCTCGTCGGACGCCAAGAACGTGGCCACCAGCGCCGTGCTGGATGGTGACGAGTGGGTCATCAACGGCGAGAAGCACTACATCTCGGGCGCAGGCAGCCCACGCTGCAAGATCCTGATCACCATGGTGCGCACCAGCCCCGATGCGCCGGCGCACAAGCAGCAATCCATGATCCTGGTGCCCAAGGACACCCCGGGCGTCAAGATCGTCGGCGCCATGCACGTGTTCGCCGAGGACCATGCCCCGCACGGCCACATGCACGTGGTGTACGACAACGTGCGCGTGCCCAAGGAAAACATGCTGCTGGGCGAAGGCCGCGGCTTCGAGATCTCGCAGCTGCGCCTGGGCCCCGGTCGCATCCACCACTGCATGCGCTCGATCGGCGCGGCCGAGAAGGCGCTGGACCTGATGGTCGAGCGCGGCATCTCGCGCGAAGCCTTCGGCAAGCAGCTGGCCTGGCTGGGCGGCAACGTGGAGATCATCTCTCGCGCGCGCATCGAGATCGAGAGCATGCGGCTCATGGTGCTCAAGGCGGCCAAGGCCATGGACGTGCTGGGCAACCGCGAGGCGCGCCAGTGGGTGCACATGGTCAAGGCCATGGTGCCCGAGCGCGTCTGCAAGATCATCGACCAGGCGATCCAGATGCACGGCGCGCTGGGCGTGTCGCAGCACACGCCGCTGGCCCACATGTACGCGCAGCAGCGCACGCTGCGCCTGGCCGACGGTCCGGATGAGGTGCACCACCTCGTGGTGGGGCGCAACGAGATCCGCATGCACGAAGGCAGCAAGGAAGACGACGCCAGCATGGCAGCCGTGTTCCGCAACTGATCCAGCCTTGGATTCGACAACCTAGGCCCTGGGCTTGCTGCCCAGGCCTTTCAGGGCACACCGGTTCGCCTGCTTGGCGACCGGTGTGCTTTTTTGTGGCCCAACCATCTCGCCTCGAATCGCCCCGCTCGGGCGTCTGGGGCTTCGCAGCGACGGTCATCGAGTTGCAGGCCGCCCAAGGATGTGCTGAGTGACCCGATTGCTTACTCAGCCAGGCTTTCTGGCGATGGCACGGCGCATCGTCCGCAGGTGGCTGATCATCTTGCGTCGTCGCGGCGGCCAGCGGGCGCTCATCGCCCTTGAACAGCTCGCCGCGTCGGTTGAAGATGGAAATGAATGGGCTCGAAAAGAGACCCGCGCTGACAACCTGACCAAGACCGCCAAAGGGTCAAGTCGGTGAACAGCGTCTTGAATGCGCCATGACGATATGCAGTATGCAGCCATTTCCGTTTAAAAATGAACGGCAATCGGCTCATACTCCATCATGAAAATCCCCACCCCGGGCCCATTTTCACAGACACACGCCGACTAAATATGGGCGGCTAACCACTGGTTACGGCAGCGTCTCTTGACGACCTCACACAACGCGCCCAAGAAAAAACCGCTGCTATTGCATGAATAGCAGCGGTTCTTTGTGCCACATGGGCGAATTCTGGTGGCCTGGGGCGGAATCGAACCACCGACACGCGGATTTTCAATCCGCTGCTCTACCAACTGAGCTACCAGGCCGTCAAAGATGAAATTGTAGCACGGTTTTTGCGACTCGCGCAAACGATCTTCATCAATTGTTGCCCACCACCTGGCGCTTGTTGCGCGAGAGGTCGACACCCAGCTGCTTGAGCTTGCGGTACAGGTGGGTGCGCTCCAAGCCGGTCTTCTCGGCCACACGCGTCATGGAGCCGCCCTCTTTCGACAGGTGGAACTCGAAATACGCCTTCTCGAACTCATCGCGCGCTTCGCGCAGGGGTTTGTCGAGCTCGAAACTCTGTTGGTCCTGGGGCCCCAGGTTGGCCGGCAGGGTCGACACCTGGCCGCCGGTCATCGCCTCCTCCACCGTCACCTCGGCACCGCTGGGGCGCGCAGGCACGGGCACCTCGCGCGCCATGCTGACCTCCGCCACATGACGCGCCAACGCAGCCCGCGCGAGCGATTGCTCCACGGCCTTGAGCAGCTTCTGCAGGGTGATCGGCTTTTCGAGGAAGGATTGGGCCCCGATGCGGGTGGCTTCGACGGCTGTGTCGATCGTGGCATGCCCGCTCATCATGATGACGGGCATGTCGAGCTGACCGGTTGACGCCCACTCCTTGAGCAGGGTCACCCCATCGGTGTCCGGCATCCAGATGTCGAGCAGGACCAGATCGGGCCGCGAGGCATTGCGCAAGGCACGGGCTTCCGCCGCGTTCTCGGCGAGGTCCACATGATGTCCTTCATCGTTGAGGATTTCGGACAGCAGATCTCGAATACCTAGTTCATCGTCGACGACAAGAATGTTTGCCATGTCTCGCGTTCTTCCTCTCCACATGCCGTCCCTGCGGGCTCATGAGACAGCTTCTGATTGGGGGCCCGGGATGTTGAATGATAACGACACTTGTGCGCCAGCGACGGTGCCGTTGTTCACACGATTGCCCAGATCGATTTGCGCACCGTGCTCTTCTGCTATCTTTTTTACGACAGCCAGCCCCAAACCGGTGCCTTTGTCCTTGGTGGTCACATAGGGCTCGAAGGCCCGTTTGAGGATCATGTCACTGAACCCCGGCCCTGTGTCGACGATGCTCAGGCGCACGCGGCGGGCGTTCTCCAGCCACTGGGTGCGCACCGTCACGGTGGGCATGTCCTCGTGGCTGCCCGGGGCCTCGCACGCGTCGAGCGCGTTCTGGATGAGGTTGTGCACCACCTGGCGCAGCTGCATGGCATCGCCCAGGATGTCGGGGCAGCGCTCATCGAGTTCGCACACCAGGTGCACCTGGTGGCGCGGCATCGGGCCTTCGAAGTCATACATGTGCATGATGTCGGTCAGCAGCGCGTTGAGGTTGATGGGGTGCAGCTGCGCCGCAGGCAGGCGGGCGTAATCGCGGAACTCGTTCACCAGGCGCTTCATCGCATCCACCTGGTCGACGATGGTCTTGACCCCCTTGACCAGCACGGCCTGATCCTGACCCTCCAGCTTGCGCGCCAGCTTGTACTCCAGGCGTTCGGCCGACAGCTGGATGGGGGTCAGCGGGTTCTTGATCTCATGCGCCAGACGCCGGGCCACCTCGCCCCAGGCCTGCATGCGCTGGGCCGATACCACTTCGCTGATGTCGTCGAACACCAGCAGCCGCGTGGCATCGGGCAGTACCGCCCCCGCACCACCAGGGTCTGGGCATCGGCGGGCACGCCTTGCTCGTTGTCGCGCAAGGTGAAGGTGTGCTGCCAATGGTCGAGCAGGTGCTCTTCGCGTCCCGCGTCCAACAGGGCAAACTGCTGCTGCACACCAGCCCCCAGCTCGGCCAGGCCGGCCAGCTCGGCCAGCGGCTTGTGCATGCTGGCGGCGACCGGCACCCGCAGGATGCGCGTGGCGCCCGGGTTGGCGCTTTGGATGTGGCCCTGCTCGTCCAGCACCATCACGCCCGCGGTGATGTTGTCCAGGATGGTCTGCAGGCTGCCGCGGGCCTCGTCCAGCTGGGCCATGCTGCGCGCCACGGCCTCACGGGCGTCGGCCAGCTGGCGCGTCATGTCGGCAAACGAGCGCGTGAGCCCGCCCATTTCGTCCATGCCATAGAGCATGGGCTTGGGGCGCAGGTCGCCGGCGGCCACCTGGCGCACCCCGTCGGCCAGCATGAGCAAGGGCGTCGCCAGCTGCTTGCCAAAGAAGGCCGCAAACAGCAGCGCACCGAACACCGCCAGGAACAGCGCCAAGGTCAAGGTACCGATGTACATGCGCTTGAGACCTTCACGGCTCAACGCACGCTCTTGATACTCCCGATTGGCCTCTTGCACCGCAATCGCGTTCTGCACCAGGGTCTTGGGCAAGGGCTGGACCACCTCCAGAAAGCGGTTGTCCACGGCCAGGCCCAGGCCCGAGCCGCTCACCACCGCCACGGCGCGGACGGTTGCCGGTGCGCCGTCCGGCTGCATGCCCCATTCGTCCACGCCTTCGACCTGCGTCACCACGTTGGCGGCCCGCGCACTGCGCAGCAGGTTCGCGCTGGGGCGCGTCCGGCTGATCTGGTAGCGCTGCTCGCCGGTGCTGGCCAGCAGCTGGCCGTTGGCCGACCACAGGGCCACCTCGGTGGCGCCCAGTTGATCGCGGATGCGCTCCAGCTCGACCCCCGCGGCGGCGTCCGGGGTGTCGTTCAGCCCGCGCGCCACGCCCCGCACCTGGCTGGCGAACTCCCCGGCCAGCGCATCCAGCGTGGCCGAGCCCAGGTTCACGCCCGCCGTCAGGGCGCCCTCCACCTTCACATCGAACCAGTTTTCAATCGAGCGCGCCACGAACTGGTAGGACACCAAATAGATCAGCAGCCCCGGCACCACGCTGGCCAGGCCAAAGATCATGGCGAACCGGATCAGCAAGCGGCTGCCGAACTTGCCCCGCCGCTGCCGCAGCCGCAGCCGCCACACGCCCCAGACGATGGCCAGTGCCAGCACGGTGGCCACCACCACATTGAGCACGAACAACCGTTCGTAGTTGCGCTCGTAAAAATCGCCGCTGCCGGTGGCCTGGGTCAACAGGAACAGCAGGACCAGGCCCACCGCCAGGCAGATCACGGCGATGCCACCAGCCGTGGCCTTGCGCAACTTGCGGCGCACACTGGGCGGTTGGGGCTCGGCGGTGTCGCTCATGGCGTTCGCGGCGGCACAGGGTCCACACGGAAGGTGGACAAGGCCCAGTCGGCATTGCCCGATTGGCCGATGACGAACGGTCGGGGCAACTGCTTGGCGTCGATGTCGAAGCTGAACTGCACCTCATGCCCATCCAGCTTGCCCAGGTGCTCGGCATCGGCAATCTGCCAGTGGGCAAAGCGGCCCATGGCGGCGACGGCGGCATCCAGCGACTCGAAGTACTGACTCAGGGACACCCCCAGCCCCGACGTGGCCAGCGGCGACGACGACGCATTCACCCGCCAGCGGCGGGTCAGCGGCTGGTAGACCAGGCGCATGTGCCGACTGGCTTGTGCCAGCACGGCATCGCGCCAGTACCAGCGCTCTTTCACCACCTGGACCGAGGCCACGAAATACAGCGGCACGCCCTTGTTCAGGGCCTCCTGCATGGCATGCGACACCGTGATCGCCAGCTGGGCCGTGAGGTAAAGGCCATCGCTCTCGTTCGTCAACTGGTATTCGGACACCTGGATGCTGCTGGGCTGCGCGCCGACGTCCACGGCCAGCAGCAACAAGGCCAGCGCCAGGCCCCAGGGCGCCAAAACGGCGCGCACCACGTCACGCCAGCCGCTTGTGCAGGCGTGCATAAAAGAAGCCATCGTGTTCACGGATCGAATTTTCGCCTGCGTCGGACGCGCTGGCTGACACCCCCGGCAGCAAATGCCCAGGGGCAGCGCAGGCCTGCGCATCGCTGTGGCGCTGAAGGAACAGCCGGATCTGATCCTCGCCCTCGGCCTTGAACACCGAGCAAGTGGCATACACCAGGGTGCCGCCAGGCCGGAGCACGGGCCACAGGCGCTCGAGCAAATTCCGCTGGGTCTGCACCAGGGCCTCGATGTCGGCGGCACGGCGCAACCAGGGCACATCCGGGTGGCGCCGCACGATGCCCGAGGCACTGCACGGGGCGTCGAGCAGGATGCCATCGAACGCCTGGCCGTCCCACCAGCCGGCCACGTCCGCGGCATCGGCGCAGCGCACCTCGGCGTTCAGCTGCAGCCGCGCCAGGTTGTCGTGGATGCGCGGCACCCGCGTGGCCTCGATCTCCAGCGCCAGCAACTCGGCGTCCGGCGCCACCTCAAGCAGGTGCGCCGTCTTGCCCCCCGGGGCGGCGCAGGCGTCCAGCAGGCGCAGGGGTTGCCGGGCGTTCAGCCCTTGCATCAACAGCGGGGCGGCCAGCTGGGCCGCGAGGTCCTGCACCGAAAACCACCCATCGGCGTACCCAGGCAGCTGGGTCACGGGCAGCGACCGGGCGAGCCGCACGCCCGCCTCACCCACGGGCTGCGCCGCCACACCGGCGGCAGCCAAGGCGTCAAGAAAAGCTGGGCGGTCGATGCGCAAGCGATTCACGCGCAGCACCAGTGGCGCGGCTTGCTGGCTGGCTTGCAGCACCGCCTGCCAATCCTGCGGATGGTCGCGGCGCACGCGCGCCACCCACCACGCCGGGTGATTCCATTGCGCCACCTCGTCCAGCTCGGCCAGCAGCTGCTCGCGCTCGCGCAAAAAGCGGCGCAGGCAGGCGTTGACGAAGCCCGCCTGTTTGCGCATGCCGGCGTGCCGCTGCGCAGCGGTCACCGCCTGGTCGACCAGCACGTGGTCGGCATAGGCGGGCGTGGCTTGCAGCAGCAAGGCCAGGGCCGTGATCAACAGGCCGGCCAGCGCCTCGGGCGGCTTGCGAGCGGCCAATCGGTTCAGCACCGCCTGCGCCCGGCCATGCTGGCGCATGGCCTGAAAGCTGAGTGCCTGCACGCCGCTGCGCAGCTCGGACGGCACGGTCGCCAACGCCGCGGTCAGCGAACGGCCTTTGCGCACGTCGCACACCACCAGCTGCGTGGCCTGCAGCAGGCGCCACAGGGGCGGCCCGAGGTCGGAAGGGCTCGCGGCGCTCATGGCGTGTGGCGCAGGCCGGCCAACGGGCCTGCGGGACGAAAGCCGAGGAAGCGCGCCAGCACCAGGGCCGGCAGGCGCGTGATGGCGAGGTTGTGCCGAGTCACCTCGGCGTTGAAGTCCTGAATCGCCGAGCCCAGCTTGAGCTCGAGCTGGGCCCTGCCCATCACGTCGTCGGGTATCCCCATGGTGGCGTTTGAAGTGTCATCGGCCAGCGCCGATGCGGGGTTGACATCGAGGCGATCGAGGGCTTGCTCGAACACCTGGTAAGCGGTGGACAGCATGGCCATGGCATCGGCGTCCAGCGGATGGCTGCGCGCATGCACCAGGGCCGCGTCCAGCTGCCGGGCCGCCGCCTGGCCGCTGCGCCAGGCCTGGTCCTGCAGGTCGTGCAGCTCGTCGAACAAGGGCGGTTGAACCGGCAACGGGTCGGGCGTCCCGTCCGCCGCAGCCTCGCCGGGCGTCGCAGCGGGCAACTCGGGCGACTGGGCCAGGGCCCACCCCACCTCATCCCGCATGGCCTGCTCCACGGCGGCCAGCGCGCTGACCACGGCGGCACGCAGCCGAACCAGGCGGTTGTAAGCCCCCAAGGCCCAGCAGATCAGGGCCAGCACCGCCAGCCAGGCAACGAGGGTCTGCATCGACATGGGCAAATTATGGTCTGTCGCCGGGCGCAAAACGCAAAAACCCCTCACCGGATACCGGCAAGGGGTTGATGGGCGATGAACCGTTGTCGAGATGAGCAGTATGGACCAGCTGCCGTTAAAGATTCAACGGCAATCAGCCCATACTCCCGTCATTCAACCGATCATCAATCGGCCGACGGGTCCATGGTTTCGCCCGGTGCGTCTTCCACCGCTTCGGCCCCGGCCAGCTCGGCCGCTTCGGCTTCGGCAATGGCTCGGCGCTCGGCTTCGTCCATGGCGTCCTTGGCACGACGGGCTTCGTGGTAGGCCATGCCGGTGCCGGCAGGGATCAGGCGACCCACGATCACGTTTTCCTTCAGGCCACGCAGCTCGTCGCGCTTGCCCATGATGGCCGCTTCGGTGAGCACGCGGGTCGTCTCCTGGAACGAGGCCGCCGAGAGGAAGCTGTCGGTCGACAGCGACGCCTTGGTGATGCCCAGCAGCAGGTTGCTGAAGGTGGCCGGCAGCTTGCTGTCGGCACGCAGCGCGTCGTTGGTGTTGAGCACCTCGGAACGCTCGACCTGTTCGCCGGCGATGTAGTTGGACTCGCCGGGGTTCTCGATGACCACGCGACGCAGCATCTGGCGAACGATCACCTCGATGTGCTTGTCGTTGATCTTCACGCCCTGCAGGCGGTACACGTCCTGCACCTCATCGACGATGTAGCGTGCCAGCTCTTCCATGCCCATCAGGCGCAGGATGTCCTGCGGGTCGGCGGCGCCATCGATGATGGTTTCGCCCTTGTTGACCACCTGGCCTTCGTGCACCAGCACGTTCTTTTCCTTGGGGATCAGCTCTTCCCACACCGAGCCTTCCGGATCGGTGATCTGCAGGCGGATCTTGCCCTTGGTTTCCTTGCCGAACGACACCGTGCCGGTGATCTCGGCCAGCACACCCTTGTCCTTGGGGGTACGGGCTTCGAACAGCTCGGCCACACGCGGCAGACCGCCGGTGATGTCCCGCGTCTTCTGGCCTTCGACCGGGATGCGGGCCAGCACTTCGCCAGGGCCCACGTCCTGACCGTCACGCACCTGGATCAGGGCGCCGACCTGGAAGCCGATGGTCACCGAGTGGTCGGTGCCGGGCAGCTTGACTTCGTTGCCCTGGGCATCGGCCAGCTTGACCTGCGGACGCACGACCTTGGCCGAACCGCGACGCTTGGGATCGATCACCACCAGCGTGGACAGGCCGGTCACTTCGTCGACCTGCTTGGCCACGGTGAGGCCTTCTTCCACGTTCTCGAACTTCACCTGACCGGCGTACTCGGTGATGATGGGGCGCGTCAGCGGGTCCCAGTTCGCCAGGATGGTGCCGGCCTTGATCTGCTGATCGGCCTTGATCGTCAGGATGGCGCCATACGGCACCTTGTGGCGCTCGCGCTCGCGGCCATGCTCGTCCTGGATGACGATTTCGCCGGAACGCGAAATCACCACCAGCTCGCCCTTGGTGTTGGTCACGTAACGCATCGTGGCGTTGAAGCCGATGATGCCGTTGGACTTGGCTTCCACGCTCGAGGCCACCGCGGCACGCGAGGCCGCGCCCCCGATGTGGAAGGTCCGCATGGTCAGCTGCGTGCCCGGCTCACCGATGGACTGGGCGGCGATCACGCCGACCGCCTCGCCCACGTTCACCAGACCGCCACGGCCCAGGTCGCGGCCATAGCACTTGGCGCACAGGCCAAAGCGCGTGGCGCAGGTCAGTGCGGTGCGCACCTTCACCTCGTCCACGCCGGCGGCTTCCATGACGTCGAGCAGGTCTTCGTCCAGCAGCGTGCCGGCGGGCACGATGACGGCACGCGTCTCGGGGTTCAGCACGTCTTCGGCAGCCGTGCGGCCCAGCACGCGGTCGCGCAGCGATTCGATGACTTCACCGCCCTCGACCACGGCGCGCATCAGCGAGCCGTCGTGCGTGCCGCAGTCGTGCTGCGTCACCACCAGATCCTGCGTCACGTCGACCAGACGGCGCGTCAGGTAACCCGAGTTCGCCGTCTTCAAGGCCGTATCGGCCAGACCCTTACGTGCACCGTGCGTCGAGATGAAGTACTGCAGCACGTTCAGGCCTTCACGGAAGTTGGCCGTGATGGGCGTCTCGATGATGGAGCCGTCGGGCTTGGCCATCAGGCCGCGCATGCCGGCCAGCTGGCGGATCTGTGCCGCAGAGCCCCGGGCACCGGAGTCGGCCATCATGTAAATCGCGTTGAACGATTCCTGATCGACTTCCTTGCCGTGGCGGTCCGTGGTCTTTTGAACCTTGAGCTGGTTCATCATCACCTTGGAGACCTCGTCACCGGCCTTGCCCCAGATGTCCACCACCTTGTTGTAGCGCTCACCGGCCGTCACCAGACCCGAGACGTACTGCTGCTCGATCTCTTTGACCTCTTTTTCGGCCGCATCGATGATGCTGGTCTTCTCCGGCGGCACCAGCATGTCTTCGATGGCGATCGAGATGCCGGCACGCGTGGCCAGGCGGAAGCCGTTTTGCAGCAGCTTGTCCGCGAACACCACGGTTTCCTTCAGGCCGCACTTGCGGAAGGACGCGTTGATGAGGCGCGAGATCTCCTTCTTCTTGAGCGGACGGTTCAGGTTCTCGAACGGCAGGCCCTTGGGCAGGATTTCGGACAGCAGCGCGCGACCCACGGTGGTGTCCACCACGCTGGTCGAACCCTGGAACTCGCCCGTGGCCTTGTCCTTGGTGTACTGCGTCAGGCGCACGCCGATCTTGGACGTCAGCTCCACCTGGCCGGCCTCGAGCGCGCGCTCGATTTCGCCCAGGTCGGCAAACACCATGCCTTCGCCCTTGCCGTTGATCTTCTCGCGGGTGGCGTAGTACAGACCCAGCACGACGTCTTGCGACGGCACGATGGAGGGTTCGCCCGAAGCCGGGAACAGCACGTTGTTCGAGGCCAGCATCAGCGTGCGGGCTTCGACCTGTGCTTCCACCGACAGCGGCACGTGAACGGCCATCTGGTCACCGTCGAAGTCGGCGTTGAAGGCCGCGCAGACCAGCGGGTGCAGCTGAATGGCCTTGCCTTCGATCAGGATGGGCTCGAAGGCCTGGATGCCGAGGCGGTGCAGCGTGGGCGCACGGTTCAGCATCACGGGGTGTTCCTTGATGACCTCATCCAGGATGTCCCACACCACCGGCGTACCGCTTTCGACTTCCTTCTTGGCGGCCTTGATCGTCGTGGCGATGCCCATGGCTTCCAGGCGCGCAAAGATGAAGGGCTTGAACAGCTCCAGCGCCATCAGCTTGGGCAGACCGCACTGGTGCAGCTTGAGGTAAGGACCCACGGTGATCACGGAACGACCGGAGTAGTCCACGCGCTTGCCCAGCAGGTTCTGGCGGAAGCGACCGCTCTTGCCCTTGATCATGTCGGCCAGCGACTTCAGGGCGCGCTTGTTCGCGCCCGTCATGGCCTTGCCACGGCGGCCGTTGTCCAGCAGCGAATCGACGGCTTCCTGCAGCATGCGCTTTTCGTTGCGCGCGATGATTTCTGGCGCCTTCAGCTCCAGCAAACGGCGCAGACGGCTGTTGCGGTTGATGACGCGGCGGTACAGGTCGTTCAGGTCGGACGTGGCGAAGCGGCCACCGTCCAGCGGCACCAGCGGACGCAGGTCCGGCGGCAGCACGGGCAACACCTGCAGCACCATCCACTCGGGCTTGATGCCCGACTTCTTGAAGGCCTCGAGCACCTTCAGGCGCTTGGAGTTCTTCTTGACCTTGACTTCGGAACCCGTCAGGTCGCCGCGCAGGCGCTCGATCTCGGTTTCGATGTCGATGGCTTCCAGCAGGTCCTTGACGCCTTCGGCGCCCATCTTGGCCTCGAACTCGTCGCCGTATTCCTTGCGCTTGGCGTCGTAGTCGTCCTCGCTCATGATGCCGCCCTTTTTCAGGGGCGTCATGCCGGGGTCGGTCACCACGTAGGCTTCAAAGTACAGCACGCGTTCGATGTCGCGCAGCGTCATGTCCAGCACCAGGCCCAGACGCGACGGCAGCGACTTCAGGAACCAGATGTGGGCGCAGGGCGCGGCCAGGTCGATGTGACCCATGCGCTCGCGGCGCACCTTGGTCTGCGTGACTTCGACGCCGCACTTCTCGCAGATCACGCCGCGGTGCTTGAGGCGCTTGTACTTGCCGCACAGGCACTCGTAGTCCTTGATGGGGCCGAAGATCTTGGCGCAGAACAGGCCGTCACGCTCGGGCTTGAACGTGCGGTAGTTGATGGTCTCGGGCTTCTTCACCTCACCGAACGACCACGAGCGAATCTTTTCGGGCGAGGCCACGCCGATCTTGATGGCATCGAAGTGCTCATCGGGCGTGAACTGCTTGAACAGGTCGAGTAGCGATTTCATGTGACTCTTTCCGTTTCAGTGTTTCTTATTACAGGGGTATCAGGCTATTCCCGTTTGTTTTCAATCGGGAATCAGCCCATACCCCCTGCATGGATCAGTTGCGTTCGAGCTCGATGTCGAGGCCCAGAGAGCGGATTTCCTTCACCAGCACGTTGAAGGACTCCGGCATGCCGGCGGTGATCGAGTGCTCGCCCTTGACGATGGACTCGTACACCTTGGTGCGGCCCTGCACGTCGTCGGACTTCACGGTCAGCATTTCCTGCAGCACGTAGGCGGCGCCATAGGCTTCCAGCGCCCACATTTCCATCTCCCCGAAACGCTGGCCACCGAACTGGGCCTTGCCGCCCAGCGGTTGCTGCGTGACCAGCGAGTACGGGCCGGTGGAGCGGGCGTGCATCTTGTCGTCGACCAGGTGATGCAGCTTCAGGAAGTGCATGTAGCCGATGGTCGTCGGACGATCGAACCGATCGCCGGTGCGGCCGTCGTACAGGTACGCCTGCGTGCGCGTGGGCGTCAGGCCCTTGCGTTGCGCCTCTTCCTCGGGGTAGGCCACCTGCAGCATGTCGTAGATGTCCTGCTCTTCGGCACCGTCGAACACCGGCGTGGCGAACGGCAGACCGCCCTTCAGGTTCTCGGCCATGGCCAGGATCTGGTCATCCGAGAACGCGTTCAGGTCTTCCTGGTGGCCACGCGTGTTGTAGAGCTTCTCGAAGTACTGACGCAGCTCGGCGACCTTGACCTCTTGAGCCAGCATGTCGTTGATGCGCTGGCCAATGCCCTTGGCCGCCCAACCCAGGTGGACCTCGAGCACCTGACCCACGTTCATGCGCGATGGCACGCCCAGCGGGTTCAGCACGATGTCGGCGGGCGTGCCGTCGGCCATGTGCGGCATGTCTTCGATCGGGACGATCTTGGACACCACGCCCTTGTTGCCGTGACGGCCGGCCATCTTGTCGCCGGGCTGCAGGCGGCGCTTGACGGCCAGGTAGACCTTGACCATCTTGAGCACGCCCGTGGGCAGCTCGTCACCCTGCGTGAGCTTCTTGCGCTTTTCTTCAAACGACAGGTCGAAGTTGTGGCGCTGCTGCTCGATCGAGTTCTTGATCGATTCGAGCTGCGAGGCGATCTCGTCTTCGGCCGGACGGATGTCGAACCAGTGGTACTTCTCGACCGAGTCCAGGTAGGCCTTGTCGATGGTGCTGCCCTTGGACAGCTTGTTCGGGCCGCCGTTGGCCTTGCGGCCGGTCAGCAGCTTCTCGATCCGGGCGAAGGCGTCGGCTTCGGCAATGCGCAGCTGGTCGTTCAGGTCCAGGCGATAGCGCTTGAGTTCATCGTCGATGATCTGCTGGGCGCGCTTGTCGCGCTGGATGCCTTCACGCGTGAACACCTGCACGTCGATCACGGTGCCTTGCGAGCCCTGGTCCACACGCAGCGAGGTGTCCTTCACGTCGGAAGCCTTCTCGCCGAAGATGGCGCGCAGCAGCTTCTCTTCAGGCGTCAGCGTGGTCTCTCCCTTGGGCGTGACCTTGCCGACCAGCACATCGCCGGGCTGCACTTCGGCACCCACGTAGATGATGCCGGACTCGTCCAGGCGGTTGAGCTGCTGTTCCGACAGGTTCGGGATGTCGCGGGTGATTTCCTCCGGGCCCAGCTTGGTGTCGCGGGCCATGACCACCAGCTCCTCGATGTGGATCGAGGTGTAGCGGTCATCGGCCACCACGCGCTCGGAGATCATCACCGAGTCTTCGAAGTTGTAGCCGTTCCAGGGCATGAACGCGATCAGCATGTTCTGGCCGATGGCGATTTCACCCAGGTCGGTCGAGGCGCCGTCGGCGATCACGTCGCCCTTGGCCAGCACGTCACCGCGCTTGACGATGGGGCGCTGGTGGATGTTGGTGTTCTGGTTGGAGCGCTGATACTTGATCAGGTTGTAGATGTCCACACCGATCTCACCGGCCACGGCTTCTTCGTCGTTGACGCGGATCACGATGCGCGAGGCATCGATGTAGTCGACCACGCCACCACGCTTGGCCGTCACCACGGTGCCGGAGTCGACCGCGGCGACGCGTTCGATGCCGGTGCCGACCAAGGGTTTCTCGGGACGCAGCACGGGCACGGCCTGGCGCGACATGTTGGCGCCCATCAACGCGCGGTTCGCGTCATCGTGCTCCAGGAAGGGCACGAGCGAGGCGGCCACGGAGACGATCTGCGCGGGCGACACGTCCATGTACTGGACACGTTCGGCCGACACCAGGGTCGATTCGCCCTTTTCGCGCGCCGACACCAGGTCACCCGTCAGGCGGCCTTCGGCGTCGAGTTCAGCGTTGGCCTGGGCGATGATGTACTTGCCTTCTTCGATGGCCGACAGGTAGTCGATGTCCATCGTCACCTTGCCATCGACCACACGGCGGTACGGCGTTTCGATGAAGCCGTATTCGTTCAGGCGGGCATACAGGGCCAGCGAGTTGATCAGGCCGATGTTCGGGCCTTCAGGCGTTTCGATCGGGCAGACGCGGCCGTAGTGGGTCACGTGCACGTCGCGCACTTCGAAGCCGGCACGCTCGCGCGTCAGACCGCCCGGGCCCAGGGCCGAGACGCGGCGCTTGTGCGTGATCTCGGCCAGCGGGTTGGTCTGGTCCATGAACTGCGACAGCTGCGAAGCACCGAAGAACTCCTTGAGCGCCGCCGAAATCGGCTTGGAGTTGATCAGGTCGTGCGGCATCAGGGGGTCCTGCTCGGCCTGACCCAGACGCTCCTTCACCGCCTTCTCGATGCGCGCCAGGCCGGTGCGGAACTGGTTCTCGGCCAGCTCGCCCACACAACGCACGCGGCGGTTGCCCAGGTGGTCGATGTCATCGACCTCACCGCGGCCGTTGCGCAACTCCACCAGGATCTTCACCACGGCGAGGATGTCCTCGTTGGTCAGCACCATGGGGCCGGTGGCTTCGTCGCGGCCCACCTTGGCGTTGAACTTCATGCGGCCCACGCGCGACAGGTCGTAGGTGTCGGGGTTGTAGAACAGGCGCTGGAACAGGGCCTGCACGGCATCCTCGGTCGGCGGCTCGCCGGGGCGCATCATGCGGTAGATGGCCACGCGTGCGGCGAATTCATCCACCGTTTCGTCGATGCGCAGGGTCTGCGAGATGTGCGCCCCCTGGTCCAGCTCGTTCGTGTAGATGCACTGGATGTCGTGGATGCCGGATGCGCGCAGCTTCTTCAGCAGGGTTTCGGTCAGCTCTTCGTTGGCCTTCGCCAGGATCTCACCCGAATCGGGGTCGATGATGTTCTTGGCAACGACACGGCCGAGCAGGAAGTCCTCGGGCACGGAGATGTGCGTGGTGCCGGATTGCTCCAGTTCACGCGTGTGACGCGCGGTGACCCGCTTGTCCTTGGCGACCACGACCTTGCCCGACTTGTCGGTGATGTCGAAGCGCGCCACTTCACCCTTGAGGCGATCGGCCACGAACTCCATCTGCGCGCCGCTTTCCATCAACTTGAACTGGTCGTTGACGTAGAAGTTGGCGAGGATGCTCTCAGGCGTCATGCCGATGGCCTTGAGCAGGATGGTGGCCGGCATCTTGCGACGGCGGTCGACGCGGAAATACAGCACGTCCTTCGGGTCGAACTCGAAGTCCAACCAGGAACCGCGGTAGGGGATGATGCGTGCCGAGAACAGCAGCTTGCCGGAGCTGTGCGTCTTGCCCTTGTCGTGCTCAAAGAACACGCCCGGCGAACGGTGCAGCTGCGAAACGATCACGCGCTCGGTGCCGTTGACGATGAACGAGCCCTTGTCGGTCATGAGGGGCACTTCGCCCATGTAGACCTCTTGCTCCTTCACTTCCTTGACGACCTTGGACTGGGAGGTCGACGACTCGCGGTCGTAAATGATGAGCTGCACGCGCGCGCGCACGGCCGAAGCGAAGGTCAGACCACGCGTCTGACATTCGCGCACGTCGAACGCCGGCTTGGCCAGGTTGTACTCGATGAACTTCATCTCCACGTAGCCGTTGTGGGAGACGATGGGGAACGCCGATTCGAAGGCAGCTTGCAGGCCTTCGTGGGTGCGCTTCTTGGGCGCAGCGTCTGCTTGCAGAAACGCCGTGTAGGCATCGCGTTGCATCTGCAGCAGGTAGGGCACTTCAAGCACGCTCTCGCGCGTGCCAAAGCTTTTGCGAATGCGCTTGCGTTCGGTATAGGTGTAGGCCATGAATTCTCCGGGCAAGTCAGGGACCCTGAATCTTTGGCGACTGGATGGAAAGCACGGGGCCCAGTGCTTTCGACCTTGGCGGCTGGCCACTACCAGCCATGGCGGACGGTCACGCGTTGCACGCGACCCGAACCAAGTGGGCTTCTGCAGTCGGGATCAGAAGACACATGCAAGCAACCCCGGGGCGGTGCTGCTTGCATCTGCACTCTGAAAGCGCAAAAAGGCTGGTGCAATCACCAGCCCGCAAACCTTGCACATGCGCTGGCAAGCCAACGCATGTGCAGTCGATTTACTTGAGTTCAACCTTGGCGCCGGCTTCTTCCAGCTTCTTCTTGGCGGCTTCGGCGTCAGCCTTGGACACGCCTTCCTTGACGTTCTTCGGAGCGCCGTCCACCAGGTCCTTGGCTTCCTTCAGGCCCAGGCCGGTGATTTCGCGCACGGCCTTGATGACCGACACCTTGTTGGCACCGGCTTCAGCCAGCACCACGTTGAATTCGGTCTGCTCAGCAGCAGCGGCAGCACCAGCGCCGGCAGCAGCTGCAGGAGCGGCCATGGCGGCAGCGCTCACGCCGAACTTTTCTTCGATGGCCGAGACCAGGTCGTTCAGCTCCATCACGGTCATGCTGTCGAGTGCGGTCAGGAATGCGTCTTTGTCGAATGCCATTTTGATTACCCTAATACTTGAAAATGTTGAATGACTTCTGGAATGCGATCAGGCAGCGGCGACTTCGCCTTCGCCCTTCTTCGCGGCCAGGGCGCCCAGCACAACGGCCGTGCGCGAGATGGGGGACTTGAGCAGGCCGCACAGTTGCGCGAGCAGCACTTCCTTCGTGGGAATGCTGGCCAGCTTCTTGACGCCATCCGCGTCCAGGGCCTTGCCGCCATACACGCCGGAGCGAATCACCAACTTGTCGTTGGTCTTCGCGAAGTCGGCCACCACACGGGCGGCGGCGACGGCGTCTTCCGAAAAGCCATAGATCAAGGGACCGGTCATTTGGTCCACCGCGACTTCAAAGCTGCTGCCTGCCACGGCACGGCGAGCCAGCGTGTTCTTCAACACGCTGAGCGACACGCCATTGCCACGGGCTTCAGAGCGCAGCTTGGTCATGTCAGCCACGGTGATGCCGCGGTATTCGGCCAACACCAGGGTCTGACTCTTCGCGGCCAGAGCGGTCACTTCACCAATGACCGCTTCTTTTTCACTGCGATTGAGACTCAAGGTCTACTCCTTACAAAGTGCACCAGGCAAGCCCGATGCACGCCTTCATTGCAGCGACCAACCGTTTGGGAACATGACATTCCTTTGCAGCGGGTTCGCCATCTACGCTGGGGGCCACCGCCGTGAGGCGGGCGCATTAAGCCGTGCGGCACCAGCGGTCTTGGATGGCCCGGCAGGGCTTTCGCCCCACCGGCCCACCACCGTGCCTCAGCTCACCTCAGGTGAACCGAGAGCAGGATTTCTTCAAGCCGAGATGCTTTGCGTGTCGACGCGAACGCCCACACCCATGGTGCTCGACACCGCGACCTTGCGCAGGTAGACACCCTTGCTCGATGCCGGCTTGGCCTTGTTCAAGGCTTCGATCAGGGCCACGAGGTTGCCTTGCAGCTTGTCCGATTCGAACGAGCGGCGGCCGATGGTGCCGTGGATGATGCCGGCCTTGTCGACGCGGAACTGCACCTGACCGGCCTTGGCGTTCTTCACGGCCGTGGCCACGTCGGGCGTCACGGTGCCGACCTTGGGGTTGGGCATCAGGCCGCGCGGGCCCAGGATCTGGCCCAGCGTACCGACGACGCGCATGGCGTCCGGTGCGGCGATGACCACGTCGAAGGGCATGTCACCGGCCTTGACCTGAGCGGCCAGGTCGTCCATGCCGACGATGTCGGCGCCAGCGGCCTTGGCTTCTTCAGCCTTGGCACCCTGGGCGAACACGGCCACGCGAGCGGTCTTGCCGGTGCCATTGGGCAGCACCACGGCGCCACGCACGACCTGGTCCGACTTCTTCGCGTCCACGCCCAGCTGGATGGCCACGTCGATGGATTCATCGAATTTGGCGGTGGCAGCGTCCTTCACGATGGACAGGGCGTCGACCAGCGGATACAGCTTGGTCGTCTCGACTTTGCCTTGCAGGGCTTTTTGCTTCTTGGTCAGCTTGGCCATTTACACGCCCTCCACATTCACGCCCATGGAACGAGCCGAACCCGCGATCGTGCGGACTGCGGCATCCAGATCGGCGGCCGTCATGTCCTTCATCTTGGTCTTGGCGATTTCCTCGAGCTGAGCGCGCGTGATCTTGCCGACCTTGTCGGTGTTCGGCTTGGCCGAACCCTTGTCCAGCTTGATCGCCTTCTTGATCAGGACGGCGGCAGGCGGCGTCTTGATGACAAAGGTGAAGCTCTTGTCGGCAAATGCTGTGATCACCACGGGCAGCGGCAGACCGGGTTCCACACCTTGGGTCTGCGCGTTGAACGCCTTGCAGAACTCCATGATGTTCAGACCACGTTGACCCAGGGCGGGACCAATGGGTGGGGATGGGTTGGCCTTACCAGCTGGCACTTGCAGCTTGATGTAGCCGACGATTTTCTTCGCCATGCGATGCTCCTATCGGGTGCAAACGCCTGCGTCAGCAGGCTCCCCGGCGCGACTCATTCAAGGGCTGAGTCGTGAGGCCCAAACAGATATGGGGGTATCAGGCCACTGCCGTCATCATCACAACGGCAATCCACCCATACCCCTCAAAGATCAGGTTTTTTCGACCTGACCAAATTCCAGCTCAACCGGCGTGGCCCGACCAAAAATGGTCACCGACACGCGCAGCTTGCTCTTTTCGTAGTTGACCTCTTCCACCGTGCCATTGAAGTCGGTGAACGGGCCATCGTTGACGCGGACGAATTCGCCAATTTCGAACTCGACCTTGTGGCGCGGCTTGTCCGTGCCTTCTTGCATCTGGTTGACGATCTTCATCACATCGTCTTCCGAGATGGGCACCGGACGGTTGCGGGCGCCGCCTACGAACCCCGTCACCTTGCTGGTGTTCTTCACCAGGTGCCAGGTCTCGTCGTCGAGCACCATCTCCACCAGCACATAGCCCGGGAAGAATTTGCGTTCGGTCGTGCGCTTTTGGCCGTTGCGCATCTCGACCACCTCTTCGGTGGGCACCAGGATGCGGCCAAACTTGCTCTGCATGCCGGCGCGGTTGACCCGCTCCAGGATGTTGCGCTCAACGGCCTTCTCCATGCCTGAATAGGCATGGACCACGTACCACTTCAGGTCACTCGCTGCGGGCTGCTCAGCATTCACCGTCTCATCCACCATGCCTTACCTCCAGCGCAGAATCCAGTCGTAAATCAGCACTTCCAGCGACTTGTCGGTCAGCCACAGGAACAACGCCATCACCACCACGAACACGAACACATAGCCCGTCATCTGGATGGATTCCTGCTTGGTCGGCCAGACCACCTTCTGGACTTCGCGCCACGAGTCGCGGCCAAACGCCACCAGACGCTTGCCCGGTTGCGACACCAGGAACAGCACCACAGCAGCCGCCAGGCCCACGCCCAACGCCAACCAGCGCAGATAACCCGGCTGTGCAGCCAGGACGTAGTAAGCAGCGATTCCAGCCAGGACGAGCACGGCAACGCCAACCAGCTTGGCCTTGTCCGCCCCTGTACTCACTGTTTCGACTTGGGTCGTTGCCATCGAGGCATCCTATCCATGCGGCTTGCCAGCAAACCGATTACGCGACTTCACAAGACACCGAAGCCCGCGGACTGCGGGCTTGGCGACATCCACTATTTGGTAGTGGCAGGGGCAGTAGGAATCGAACCTACAACCTTCGGTTTTGGAGACCGACGCTCTGCCAATTGAGCTATACCCCTAGAACCTCGCTCACTCGATGATCTTGGCAACCACGCCGGCGCCGACGGTGCGGCCACCTTCACGGATGGCGAAACGCAGGCCTTCTTCCATGGCGATGGGGGCGATCAGCTTGACGGTGATCGACACGTTGTCGCCAGGCATCACCATTTCCTTGCCTTCGGGCAGCTCGATCGAGCCGGTCACGTCGGTCGTGCGGAAATAGAACTGGGGACGGTAGTTGTTGAAGAAGGGCGTGTGACGGCCGCCTTCGTCCTTGCTCAGCACGTAGACCTCACCCGTGAAGTGGGTGTGGGGCTTGATGGAGCCGGGCTTGCACAGCACTTGGCCGCGTTCGACTTCTTCGCGCTTGGTGCCGCGCAGCAAGATGCCGACGTTGTCGCCTGCCTGGCCTTGGTCCAGCAGCTTGCGGAACATTTCGACGCCGGTGCAGGTGGTCTTTTGCGTGGGCTTGATGCCGACGATTTCGATTTCTTCGCCGACCTTGACGATGCCGCGCTCGATACGGCCGGTCACCACGGTGCCGCGACCCGAGATCGAGAACACGTCTTCGACGGGCATCAGGAAGGTGCCGTCGATGGCGCGCTCAGGCGTGGGGATGTAGCTGTCCAGGGCGTCGGCCAGGGCCAGAATGGCTTGCTCGCCGAGCTCGCCGGTGTCGCCTTCGAGGGCCAGCTTGGCCGAGCCCTTGATGATGGGGGTGTCGTCGCCGGGGAAGTCGTACTTGGACAGCAGCTCGCGCACTTCCATTTCGACGAGTTCCAGCAGTTCGGCGTCGTCCACCATGTCGGCCTTGTTCAGGAAGACGATGATGTAGGGCACGCCCACCTGACGCGACAGCAGGATGTGTTCGCGGGTCTGGGGCATCGGGCCGTCAGCGGCCGAGCACACCAGGATGGCGCCGTCCATCTGGGCGGCACCGGTGATCATGTTCTTGACGTAGTCGGCGTGGCCGGGGCAGTCCACGTGGGCGTAGTGGCGGTTGGCCGTTTCGTACTCGACGTGGGCGGTGTTGATGGTGATGCCGCGGGCCTTTTCTTCGGGCGCTGCATCGATCTGGTCG
Source organism: Comamonas serinivorans (assembly GCF_002158865.1). NCBI lineage: Bacteria > Pseudomonadati > Pseudomonadota > Betaproteobacteria > Burkholderiales > Comamonadaceae > Comamonas > Comamonas serinivorans. The sequence continues at coordinate 4,493,742 of NZ_CP021455.1, forward strand.
TAGGCCTTGGCTTCGCCGCCGAACTTCTTGGACAGCACCGTGGCGATCGCTGCCGTCAGCGTCGTCTTGCCATGGTCCACGTGACCAATCGTGCCCACGTTCACGTGCGGCTTGGAACGCTCAAATTTCTCTTTTGCCATTTTCTCGACTCCGGAAAAAACAAATGATCTACAAAGCCACAGGCCGACAGTTTGCACTGTCGGCCAAATCGTGGTGCCCATGGCGGGAATCGGACCCGCGACCTCTCCCTTACCAAGGGAGTGCTCTACCACTGAGCCACATGGGCGATATTCGACAAATTGTTCGGCCTGCTGGAGCGGGAGACGGGAATCGAACCCGCGTCATTAGCTTGGAAGGCTAAGGTTCTACCATTGAACTACTCCCGCCGACGATGGACTGAACCACCACCTCGGAGCCAATGCATGGACCACCGTCCGATCAACTGCATGACCAACAACTGAAATTCTGGTGGAGAGGGCTGGATTCGAACCAGCGTACTCGCAAGAGGGCAGATTTACAGTCTGCTGCCATTAACCACTCGGCCACCTCTCCACTGAATCCGTGAGTATAGCGTCTTTTTGCCGCTTGTGTCAGCTCCCGCGCATTTTTTTAACTTTTTTCATGCATCGCCCAGTTCACAGGGGTCTGGCCATGCGCACTCAACCACGCATTGGCCTGCTCGAACACCCGGCTGCCCAGGAACGGAGTCGCCCCTCGCGTCGCCGACAACGGCGATGGGTGGTTGCAACACAGGACGCGCTCGGCGTCGCCCTCGATCCGTCCGCGCTTGGCCTGCGCATGGCTTCCCCAGAGCAGGAACACCACATCCAAGGCAGCCAGCCGGTCGATGAGCCGGTCGGTCAGTACCTCCCAGCCCCAGCCGGCGTGGGCAGCCGGCTGGCCCAGTTCCACGGTCAACACGGTGTTGAGCAGCAGGACCCCCTGCGCCGCCCAGCCTTCCAGTTCGCCCACGGGCTTGCGGTCGGTGCGCCAGACGCCCACTTCCTTGAAGATGTTGCGCAGGCTGGGCGGCGGCGTCACCCCAGACTGCACCGAAAACGCCAGGCCGTTGGCCTGCCCGTCTCCGTGATACGGATCCTGCCCCAGGATCACCACCCGCACCGCGTGCCGCGGCGTCAGCCGCAGGGCCCGGAAGGGATCGGGCGGCAACACCGTCACGCCCGCGCGCAGGCGCTCATCCAGGCGGGCACACAGGGCCTGCCCCGTCTCGCCCGCCAGAAAGTCGGTCACATCCTCTTGCCAGCCGGTGCCGGCCAGGTCGTTGGCGCACGTGGACAGCCACGCCAGGGCCGATGGGGAGGATGCAGCCATGTCAGGCAAACAGGGTCGCCAGCGCTTCGCCCGGCTCCGGGGCGCGCATGAAGGCCTCGCCCACCAGGAAGGCGTGCACGCCGTGATCGCGCATCTTCTTCACGTCGTCGCGGGTGGCGATGCCGCTCTCGGTCACCAACAGGCGATCGGCGGGCACCTCGCCCAACATGCGCAGGCTGGCGTCCAGCGACACCTCGAAGGTGCGCAGGTTGCGGTTGTTGATGCCCACCAATGGGGTCTGCAACCGCAGGGCCCGCGCCAGTTCGCGCTCGTCGTGCACCTCCACGAGCACGGCCATGCCCAGGCTGTGCGCAATGGCCTCCAGCTCGGCCATCTGGCCGTCTTCCAGACAGGCCACGATGAGCAGGATGCAATCGGCCCCCATCGCCCGCGACTCATAGATCTGGTAGGGATCGACCATGAAGTCCTTGCGCAGCACCGGCAAGTCGCAGCTGGCGCGGGCCTGCTTCAGGTAGTCCGAGCTGCCCTGGAAGTACTGCCGATCGGTGAGCACCGACAGGCAGGCTGCGCTGAGCTTGCCGTCCCCCATGGCATAGCTCTGCGCGATGTCGGCCGGCATGAAATCGGGGCGGATCACGCCCTTGCTGGGGCTGGCCTTCTTGATCTCGGCGATCACGCCCGCCTGGCCCCGCGCGATCTTGGCCCGCAGGGCACCCACGAAGTCGCGCGTCATCACACGGCTTTCCGCGTCAGCGCGGATGTCGGCCAGCGTCACCTTGTGCTGGGCGGCCGCCACCTCTTCATGCTTGGTGGCCACGATTTTTTCCAGGATGTCAGACACGTCGAACTCGCAAGCTTGGCAAAGAGGCCTATTGTGCCGGCCCCTTGGCCAGGGCGCAGGGCCGGCCGGCGTGCACTCCCCCGTCATGCCCCCGCGCACGACGCGGGCCCGGTTTGTGCCGACAATGCCGGCCAGTGCCGCGGATGCGGCTTCACACCTACACCATCGACTCCACCGCCATGAACCTGCTGTTTGTCGCCGACCCGCTGGAAGGTTTCAAAACCTACAAGGACTCCACCTTCGCCATGATGCGCGAAGCCCAACGGCGCGGCCACCGCATCGCGGCCTGCGACACCCCCGACCTGCGCTGGCAAACCGGCAGCCCGGTGGTGGCCCCCGTGCGCGAGATCGAGCTGACGGGCGACCCGGCGCAGTGGTTCCGGCAGACCGGCCACCCCACGCGCGCCCTGACCGAGTTCGACGCCATCGTCATGCGCAAGGACCCGCCCTTCGATGCGGAATTCATCTACGCCACGCACCTGCTGTCGCAAGCCGAGCGCGAGGGGGCCAAGGTGTTCAACAAGCCCAGCGCGCTGCGCGAGCACCCCGAGAAGCTGGCCATCCTCGAGTTCCCCCAGTTCATCACCCCCACCCTGGTCACGCGCAGCGCACAGGCCATTCGCGACTTCCACGCTCAGCACCAGGACGTCATCCTCAAGCCCCTGGACGGCATGGGCGGCATGGGCATCTTCCGCGTGAAGGCCGACGGCCTGAACCTGGGTTCCATCATCGAAACCCTGAACCAGGACGGCGCCACCACGGTGATGGTGCAGCGCTACCTGCCGCAGATCAGCGAGGGCGACAAACGCGTGCTCGTCATCGCCGGCAAGCCCGTGCCCCATTGCCTGGCGCGCATTCCCCAGGGCAATGAGGTGCGCGGCAACCTGGCAGCCGGGGGCAAGGGCGTGGCCCAACCCCTGTCGGACGCCGACCGCGCCACCGCCGAGGCCATCGGCCCGCTGCTGGCCGCACGCGGCCTGCTGCTGGTGGGCCTGGACATCATCGGCACCAGCATCACCGAGATCAACGTCACCAGCCCGACCTGCTTCCAGGAAATCCACGACCAAACCGGGTGCGACGTGCCCGCCTTGTTCATCGACGCCCTCGAAGCAGCGGCACGCGGTTGATTTCAGACAGCAGAGTATCACCTCATTGCCGTTATCCATTGAACGGCAACAGATCCATACTCCCGCCCACGCATCCACCAGCCTGCTGAAGACTGCGGTGTGCTGCCCCGCGTAGCCTCAGCCGGCATCGCCGGCATAGGCCTCGAGACCGATGGCCACCACGGTCGCCACCTCGTCACCCACGGCGTCGCGGAATTCCGCCTCGGCCTGCGCCACGGCCAGCCGAAAGGCCCGCAGCCAATCCAGGCCCAGCGGCGTGAAGCGGATCAGCCGCGCGCGGGCATCGCGTGGATCCGGCTCGCGCACCACCAAGCCCCAGGCCTCGCATTGATCCACCAGGTCGGCCATGGCCTGTTTGCTCATGCCGGCGGCCTGCGCCAGCTCGGTCAGGCGCGAGCCTTGCAACGCCAGGTGACGCGTGATGTGGATGTGCGCGGCCCCCACCTTGTCGCGCAGTGCCAGGTTGGACAGGGCCAGCGGCGCCTCGGCACTGGCGGCCATCAGCACCAGCACGCGCGCATCAAAGCGCCGCACGGCGTGGCCCAACAGGCGGCCCAGGTGGGTTTCGCGCCAGCGGTCCTGCAGCACCGCCTCGTGCAAGTCCGCCCTGGGTTCGTCGCCCGCCGGCAAAGTGTGGGTCATGGCGTTCTTGTCCCGTGTGGCGGCCCCATGTAGGCCAGTCAAGCCTGAGCTCGCGCGCTTGCGTCCTGCCAGGGCGGTTTTGATCAGTCAGGAAAACTGACCATATTTTGACTTTACCGCATTTACTGGCTTGGGATACAGTGCTGGTCATTCATCCAGTCATTGGGTTGACGACGACCTTCAAGCCTGTCCTGGCCGGGCCCGTCAGCCCACCTTTTTCAGGAGCGCCACCATGAACGCCAAGACCACCCCCGTCGATTCCGACAAAGCCAAGGCCCTGCAAGCCGCCCTGGCCCAGATCGAAAAACAGTTCGGCAAGGGCTCGATCATGAAACTCGGCGAGGGCGAGGCCATCGCCGACATCCAGGTCGTGTCCACGGGCTCGCTGGGCCTGGACATTGCGCTGGGCGTGGGCGGCCTGCCCCGCGGCCGCGTGATCGAAATCTACGGCCCGGAGTCGTCGGGCAAAACCACGCTGACCTTGCAGGCGATCGCCGAGATGCAGAAGCTGGGTGGCACCTGCGCCTTCATCGACGCCGAGCACGCGCTGGACACCAGCTACGCGGAAAAGCTGGGCGTCAACCTGCAGGACATCCTCATCAGCCAGCCCGACACTGGCGAGCAGGCCCTTGAAATCGTCGATTCGCTGGTGCGCTCAGGCGCCGTCGACCTGGTGGTGATCGACTCGGTCGCGGCCCTGACCCCCCGAGCCGAAATCGAAGGCGACATGGGCGACCAGCTGCCGGGCCTGCAGGCCCGCCTGATGAGCCAGGCGCTGCGCAAGCTCACGGCCACGATCAAAAAGACCAACTGCATGGTCATCTTCATCAACCAGATCCGCATGAAGATCGGCGTGATGTTCGGCAGCCCCGAAACCACCACGGGCGGCAACGCGTTGAAGTTCTACGCCTCGGTGCGCCTGGACATCCGTCGCACCGGCACCATCAAGAAGGGCGACAACGCCATTGGCAACGAAACCCGTGTCAAGGTGGTCAAGAACAAGGTCTCGCCGCCCTTCAAGACCGCCGAGTTCGACATCCTGTTCGGCGAAGGCATCTCGCGCCACGGCGAAATCATCGACATGGGCGTGAACGCGCGCATCGTCGAAAAATCTGGCGCCTGGTACGCCTACAACGGCGAAAAAATCGGCCAGGGCCGCGACAACGCGCGCGAATTCCTGCGCGAGAACCCGGACCTGGCCATCGAGATCGAGAACAAGGTGCGCGAGTCCCTGGGCATCGCCCTGCTCCCCACCGATGGCGTGGCCGCCCCGGTGAGCAGCGACGACGAGGTGTGACCCTTGGGCGGCCGCGGCCGCTGGCGATGCGCGCTGCTCGGGCCACGGCTGGGCTGCGTCTGCCGCCCATGGCGGCGCGCGCTGCGTGGTGGCGATGGCGCGGCGCATCTCGCCTGGGGCCGGTGTCAGGCGACGCCCTGGCGAGGCCGGCCGGCCGCCCATCCGACGACGGCGCGGCCAGGCTGATGGCCCAACGCTCGACGGCTTCAGGCCTGATGCCCGTCACCCACCTGATCCCTCCCCACAGCGGCTGGTGCCGTTGGTCCCTCCGACCCACCATGCCCTGATCCAGGCCTTCCGTTCCACGCTCCGATGTCCCCTGCCGCCACGCCCCTCAGCCTCAAAGGCCGCGCCTTGCGCCTGCTCAGCCTGCGCGAGCACTCACGGGCTGAGCTGGCGCAGAAGCTGGCGCGCCACGTGCAAGAAGGTGACGACCTGCAGGCCGTGCTGGACTGGCTGGTGGCCCGGGATTTTCTGAGCGACCAACGGGCGGCCGAGGCACTGGTCCACCGCAAGGCGCCGCGCTACGGCAGTGCGCGCGTGCAGCAGCTCATGCGCCAGCAAGGCGTGCCCGCCGACCTGATCGCGGCCAGCATGGCCGAGCTGCAGGGCAGCGAGCTGGCGCGGGCGCGCGATGTCTGGCAGCGCAAGTTCGGCGAGCGGCCCGATTCGCCCCAGGCCCGCGCCAAGCAGATGCGCTTCATGGTCAGCCGAGGCTTCAGCCCGCAGCTGCTCGATCGCCTCTGGCGCGACGACGAGGCGTGATGCGGGCCTCCGCTGCGCATCTGGTGGCCGGCCACCTGCGGCAGCGTGACATCGCGGATGCATGCCATGGGGTATGAAGGCATTGCCGTTTTGCTGAAAACGGCGATGGATGGATACTGCATCAAGGTCGCGTGATTCAGCGGCACGCAGCGCCCGCGCGCTTGAAGCGGTTGCCCGTCACCGCCAGCGAGCCCAGCGACATCGTTCGACTCGCATTCAAACCACCGTCGGGCAGGACGTGCGCACCGGCCGTGTCCAGCGCACGGGGGTCGCGATGTGGCCGTCGCGGTGTGGCGGCCACGCCCTGCCGCCCTGCGCCAGCGCAGGCCCCCAAGGCCCAGGGCGAGTCGCGGCACAGGGCCGCAGGCCGCGCCGTGGTGGCTCGCGCCACGGCGCTTCCCCCATAATCTCGCGCTGCGAACACGCGGCCGCTGCAAGGCGACCCGCGGTTCGCGTCGATGAGAAGGTGCCTGAACGGGCTGGCCACACGGCCGCGCCCCGCAGGTTAAACGGGAAGCTGGTGCGCGACGGGAACACCTATCGCAAGGCCAGCGCTGCCCCCGCAACGGTAAGCGACACATCCGGTCCGCAGATCGCTGGCTCCGCCAGTCGATGGTCACTGCGCCCTCTGAGGCGTGGGAAGGCGCGGGACCTGGCTGCGCATGGCCCCTGGCCGATGCCAGCTGTCGCAAGCCCGGATACCGGCCTGCTCCCATCGCTTCGGATGCCGCGGGAAGGCGCATGTCCGGGCAGGCGGCAGGCCGGGTCTTGCCCTGCTCCAGACGGCGCGCGTGACCGCGGCGTGTGCCCTGATCCAACGCTTCGCGGGAGAGCGAAGCGCCTCTGGAACGACCATGCGGACCTGCTTCCCCTTCGACCTGCCCTGGCTGGCCAGCCACCCCGCGCGCCTTGCGCCTGCCCAGCCGCTGCCCCGTGCCCATCAGCCCCTGCGCCAGACCACCCGGCTCTGCGCCTTGGCCTGTGTCGCCTGGGCCTCTGCGGCCTGGGCCCAGGCCCCTGACGCCACCCCGCCCGCGAGCGACGCGCTGGAGCCCATGTTCGTGACGGCCACGGCACGGCCCGAGGAGCGGGCACGCATCGCGGCCACCACCCAGACCATCGCCCGCGAGGACATCGAGCGCTCGTCGGCCAAATCCCTCACCGACCTGCTGGCCGAGCACGCGGTGGGCTTCCTCAGCGAATGGACGGCGGCGCAGACCTCGCTGAACCTGCGCGGCGCCACCACCGATGGCCAGGGGCGCGACTACCGCGGCCAGGTGCTGGTGCTGCTCAATGGCCGCCGCGCCGGCACGGCCAACCTCTCCAAGCTCAGCCTGTCGGATGTGGAGCGCATCGAGATCGTGCGCGGGCCGGCGTCGGTGGTCTACGGCAGCCAGAACATGGGCGGCGTCATCAACATCATCCTGCGCAACGGCGCCAGTGGCGGCCGCAACCGCGTACAGGCCGTGGGAGGCGGATGGGGGCTGTGGCGCACCGAAGCCCAGCTCAGCGGCGCCACCGACCGCTGGGACTGGTACCTGGGCGCCAACGCCGGCGGCCGCGGCGACTACCAGTCGGGCAGCGGCGGTGGCAGCCTGCCCAACACCAGCTGGAAACGGCGCGGCGCCACGGGTGCCCTGGGCTGGCAGCTGAACAACCTGCACCGGCTGGCACTGCAGCTGCGCACCGACGGCATCTACAACGCCGGCTTCCGCGGCTCGGGCGCCAACGCCTACAGCCGCGACAACCGCGACAACCAGTCGGCCGACCTGACCTGGCACGGCGCCCTGCCCGGCGAGCGCGTCAGCTGGCTGGCCCACCTGTACAGCTTCCGCGATGTCGACGAGTTCAACTGGGCCTCGCCGGTCATCCGCTCCGGCACCAGCGCCGTGCCCGGCACGGCCAGCGACGACAACCGCCGCGTGCTCGAAGGCACGGGCCTGCGCCTGCAGCCGCGGATTCGCCTGAGCGCCAGCAACGACCTGCTGGTGGGGTTCGACTACGAGAAAAACCGCCTGCGCTCCGACCGCGTGCGCGTGGCCATGCCCGGTGGCCCCACCGGCCAGGTTGCGCCCTACGACAACAACCAGACCGAACACACCAAGGCGCTCTACTTCGAAGACGCGCAGACGCTGTGGAGCGACCGCGTCACGGTGCGCGCCGGCGTGCGCAAGACCTGGGGCGCGACGCGCTTCGACCAGACCCCCAACGTGCCGCTGGCCGTCACCACCACGCGCGACTACGACCAGCTCACCTGGTCCACCGGCGCCACCTGGAAGGTGGACGACGCCCTCAACCTGCGCGTGGGCGCGGCCACAGGCTTCCGGGCGCCCACGGCCAGCGAGCTGTCGGCCGACTTCACCGCCGTGGGCGGCGGGCGCATTTTCGGCAACCCCCAGCTCAAGCCCGAGTCCAGCCGCCAGTTCGAGGTCGGTGGCAGCTACCGCCAGCCGGGCTGGAAGGTCGATGCGGCGCTGTTCCAGAACACGATCGCGAACCGCATCACCACCGTCTCGCGCGGCGCCGCCACCAACACCTCGGACTACGCCAACAACGCCGCCGACATCGTCGCGCGCGGGCTGGAGCTGGGCGTCAGCGCCGACGTGGGCCAGTTGCTGGGCTCGCGCCTGGGCGGCCACACGCTGACGGTGTTCGGCAATGGCTACTACCACTTCACCATGAAGGACAAGGGCGCGGCGGCCACGGCCAACACCCGCCGCGTGCAGCGCATGCACCAGTACGAAGCGGCGGCCGGCCTGCGCCTGGCCCACGGCACCGACCGCCACGCGGGCGACTGGAGCATGCAGCTCACGGCCTTGCTGCGCGGGCCGATGTGGTACGACACCGAGGAAAACTTGCTGGTGCCCCAGGGCGAGCCCAGCAGCACCTGGATCCACCGCAAGGGCGCGTTCACGGTCTGGAACTTCCGCGGCGACTACCGCGTGAGCCCGCGCGTGAAGGTGTTCGCGGGGGTGAACAACCTGTTCAACCTCAACCGCCACCCCATCTTCATCGCGCGCGACGTGCAGCCCTGCATCGCCAACCCGGCGTTCCAGAACGGCGGCTGCGGCACCTCCATGCCCGGCCGCGAATGGCAGGTGGGCCTGCAGGCCGAGTTCTGATGGCCAGCGCGTGGGGCAGGCGGCCCAATCTCGGCACAACAAGAAGCAGTATCACGCCACTGCCGTTTCATATAAAACGGCAACAGCCCGATACCCCTTTCATGGTGCATTTGCCTGACCGCGCCGCGCGGATCCGCAGGCAGGCCAACCCACCCGGGGCCGTGCACCGGCGCACCCTGGTGTCGGCGCTGGCGGCGTGGGGCCTGGGCACGCAGGCGGCTGCCGCGCCTTCGCGCGCGTTCCAGCCCGTGTCCGCCGCGCCTGCTGCGCCTGGCCTGCTGCTGCGCGATGCCCTGGGGCGCGAGGTGCGCCTGCCCGCCCCGGCGCAACGCATCGTCACCATCTTTTCGTCGAACACCGAACTGGTCAGCGCGCTGGGGCTGGCCGGCCGCATCGTCGGCGTCGAGGACTACACCCGCTACCCGCCCGAGGTGCTGGGCCTGCCCAAGGTGGGCGGCCGGCTGGGCTTCTCGGTCGATGCCGTGGTGGCGCAGCGGCCCGACCTGGTCATCGTCACACCGGCCCGGCAGGCGGCGCATCAACTGGTCGCCCCCATGGAGCGCATCGGCGTGCCCATCGTGGTGTTGCTCAGCCGCAGCCTGGCCGAGGTCGTGGACAACCTGCGGCTGGTGGCCCGGGCCACCGGCGTGCCGGACCGCGGCCAGGCCCTGGCCGCCGCGCTCGAAGCGCGTTTGCAGCGGGTCGATGCCGCCACCGCCGGCGCACCGCGGCCGCGTGCCCTGCTGATCACCGGGCGCATGGGCAACGGCATGCTGCTGGTGGCTCGCCCCGACACCTACACCGGCGAAGCCGTGGTGCGCGCCGGCGCCCGGCACGCCTTGCCCGGCCTGGGCACGCTGGCCCAGGTGTCGCCCGAGGCCGCGCTGGCCGCCGACCCCGACCTGCTGCTGTTCGCCGGCACCCAGGCGGCGCTGGACGAGCTGCTGCGCCTGCCGGGCTGGCGCGATGCGCGCGCCGTGCGCCGGCAGCGGGCGCTCACGGTGTCGCGCGCCGAGTTCCTGATTCCCGGTCCGCGCACCATCACCGGCGTGGAAACGCTGGCGCGGCAGATCGCGGCGCTGCGCGCCGGGGGCCTGGCATGACCGTGCAGCCATCCGACCTGACGCCGCCCGTACCGGCCCCCGCATCTCCGCCGTTACCGGCACCCCGGCCCCGCAGCCACTGGCGCCGCTGGGCACTCACCGCCGGCGTGCTGGCGCTGTGCCTGCTGTTCGGCGCCTGTGCCGGCCACCAGTGGGCCTCGCCGGCCGAGCTGTGGCGGGCCATCACCGACGGCGACAGCCTGCGCAGCCGGCTGCTGTGGGAATGGCGGCTGCCGCGCGTGCTGGCTGCGGCCTGCGTGGGCGCGCTGCTGGGCTTGTCCGGCACGGTGTTCCAGGGCGTGTTCCGCAACCCTTTGGCCGAGCCCTACCTGCTGGGCGCCTCGGGCGGCGCGGCGCTGGGCGCAACCGTGGCGCTGCTGGTGCCGCTGGGCCTGCCCCAGGCCTGGTTGCTGCCGGTGCTGGCCTTTGGCGGCGCCTGGGGCGCCACCGTGCTGGTGCTGGGCGTGGCGCGCGTGGCCGGCGCCCTCGATGCCGCCGGCATGCTGCTGGCCGGTGTGGCCATGGCGGCCGTGCTGGGCGCGCTGCGCTCGTTCCTGATGCTGGCCCTGTCCGACGAAACCGTCAGCCTGCAGGTCGTCATGAGCTGGATGCTGGGCGGCATCCAGACGCCCAGCTGGGCCGGACTGGGCCTGCTGGCGCTGGTCACCGTGGCGGCACTGGGCCTGACGCAGGCCGTCGCGCGGGGGCTGGATTTGCTGGGTCTGGGCGACGCCACCGCGCAGGGCTTCGGGCTGGACGTGGCGCGCTTCGTGCCCCGCGCCGTGCTGGTGGGCTCGCTCGTGGTCGCCGCCGCGGTGGCCTATGGCGGGCTGGTGGCCTTCGTCGGCCTGGCCGCGCCCCACATGGCGCGCTGGTTCGTGGGCACACGCCACCGGGCCGTGCTGCCGGCCAGCGCCCTGGCTGGGGCCGTGGTGGTCACGCTGGCCGACGCGCTGGCGCGCAGCGTGCTGCCGCCGGCCGAGGTGCCGCTGGGGCTGATCACGGCCGTGGCCGGCGGCCCCTTCTTCATCGTGCTGCTGGCGCGGCGGCTGCGGGCGCACGGAGAACCGGCATGAGCGCGGCGCCCGATCACGCCCCCGTCCACGCGCACCGCCCTGCGCCCGCCGACGGCTGTGCGAGCGCGCTGCTGCAGGCCCAGCGCGTGACGCTCACGCGCGGCAACCGTCACCTGGTGCACGACGTCACGCTGGCCCTGCCCCGCTGTGGCGCGGTGGCGCTGGTGGGGGCCAACGGCGCCGGCAAATCCAGCCTGCTGAACCTGCTCGCGGGCCAGCTCGCGCCCAGCGCCGGCAGCGTGCAGTGGCAAGGCCAGCCGCTGGCCGCGCTCAGCGTGCGCGAACGCGCGCGCCGCGTGGGCTACATGCCGCAGCGCTTTGAGCCCTACTGGAACTTGACGCTGCGCGAGCTGATCGACATGCGGCTGGACGGCGCGGTGACGACCGACCGCGTGCTGGCCCACGCCGACCTGCAGCCCCTGGCCGACCGGCGCTGGGCCACGCTGTCGGGCGGCGAGCGCGCCCGCGGCCTGCTCGCCGCCGTGCTGGCCACCGACCCACCGGCGCTGCTGGCCGACGAGCCCGGCGCGGCGCTGGACGTGCAGCACCGCCTGGCCCTGGTGACGGCGCTGGCGGCACGCGGGCGCAGCCGGCTGGTGGTCGTGGTCATGCACGACCTGGACCTGGCCTTCGAGTGCTTCGACCGCGTGATCGTGCTGCAGCATGGCCGCATTGCGCTCGATGGCTCGCCCGCCGAGCTGCTGCACGCGCCCGCGCTCGATGCCGTGTTCGGCGTGCACTTCCAGCGCATCGCCGTGCCCCCGCAAACCCTGCTGCGCGCCCGCCCCGCGCCAACCAGCCCGGACCACCGGCCACAAGCCCCCATGTCCCGAGACCATCCTGCAGCCCCTGCCGCCAACACCCCGCCCACCCGTCACGGAGCCCCCGATGCGCATTGACCTGGCCGGCTGGACCCGCGAAGCCACCGTGGGCGATCCCCGCGCCTTCTTCGCCCTGTTCGAGCAGGCCGACCGGCTGGGCTTCGACGGCGTGTGGTTCAGCGAATTCCGGGTCGCCCCGTTTGTGGCCGGCCCCTACCCCTCGCCGCTGCTGCTGGCCGCCGGCCTGCTGGCGCGCACCGAGCGGCTGCGCGTGGGCACCGCGGTGCTGGTGCTGCCGCTGCACCACCCGCTGCTGCTGGCCGAGGACATCGCCCAGCTCGACCTGCAAAGTGGCGGCCGGCTGGACGTGGGCCTGGGCCGCGGCACCGAGCCCGAGGCCTTGCAGCGGCTGGAGATCGACCCGCAGTCCACGCGCGAGCGCTTCGAACACGGCACGCGCATCCTGCGCGAGGCCTTGCGCGGCGACGCGGTGGCCTCGAGCGCCGGCCCCTGGCAGTTCGAGGCGCAGCGCCTGGCCACGCCGCCGCTGCAGCGCCCGCATCCGCCGCTGTACATCGCTGGCTCCACGCCCGAATCGGTGGCTTTTGCCGTGGCGCACGAGATGCCGCTGCTGCTGAGCCTGGAGCCGCCCGAAACCCGGCAGCTGGCCCACCAGGAACACGCCGCCCAGGCGCAGGGCCTGGACGCACAGGCGCTGGCCGCCCTGCGCCAGCGGTCGTCGCTCGCCCGCTACGTCTGCATCGGCGCCAGCGCACAGGCGGTGCAGGCCCAGCTGGACGCGCTCTGGCCGCTGCTGCATGCGCGGCGCGTCTACTTCGCCGCCAAGCGCGGCGTGGCCGCCGCCGATGTGCCGCCCGTGGACGTGGCGCAGACCCTGGCACAGCAGTTCATCTGGGGCACGCCCGAGCAATGCCACGCCCAGATCTGCGCCCTGATGGCGGGCACCGGCATCGGCCAGCTGCGCTGCGTGTTCAACGCCAACGGCCTGTGGTCCAACGCCCACGCGCTGCAGGCGATGACGCTGTTCGCGCACGAGGTGCTGCCCGCGCTGTCGGGACGCGGCTGAGCCACCACCCGCGCCCGGCCATCACTCAGCGGCGCACCACGTCGTCTGAGCCTTTCCGCCTGTCAACAAGCAGTATGCCCTGGTTGCCGTTCAAACATGAACGGCGACCAGGGCATACTGCAACATCCACGCCAGAGAATCAGCGCGGTGCGTCGGGCAGCTCGATCTTGACTTCCAGCACCTCGAAATTGTCCTGGCGGTCCAGGTTGACCTGGATGTCGCGCGGATCGATCTTGATGTACTTGCTGATCACCGCCACCAGGTCACGCTGCAGGGCGGGCAGGTAATCCGGCTCGCCCATGTTCTTGCCCACGCGCTCGTGCGCCAGGATGATCTGCAGGCGCTCCTTGGCCACCGAAGCGGTTTTCTTCTTCTCGCCCAGGAGCAGGGACAACAGGGACATGACTTACCTCCCACCAAACAGGCGTTTGAAGAAGCCGGGCTTTTCGGCGTCGATGAAGCGCAGGGGCTTGTCTGCACCGAGGAACCGGTCGATCACGTCCAGGTAGGCCTCGGACACGTCCGTGCCCTTGAGGTGCACGGCGGGCATGCCCTGGTTGGACGCCTGCAGCACGGCCTCGCTTTCGGGGATCACGCCGATCAGCTCGATGCGCAGGATGTCCTTGATGTCGTCCAGCGACAGCATCTGGCCGTCTTCGACGCGGCTGGGGTTGTAGCGCGTGATCAGCAGGTGTTCCTTGATCGGCTCCTTGCCCTCGATGGCGCGCTTGGTCTTGCTGCCCAGCATGCCCAGGATGCGGTCCGAGTCGCGCACGCTGGAGACTTCCGGGTTGGTCACCACCACGGCCTCGTCGGCGAAGTGCATGGCCATCAGCGCGCCCTGCTCGATGCCGGCCGGCGAGTCGCAGACGATGTACTCGAAGCCCATCTTGTCCAGGTCTTCCAGCACCTTGCCCACGCCCTCCTGCGTCAGCGCGTCCTTGTCGCGCGTCTGGCTGGCCGCCAGCACGAACAGGTTGTCGCACTGCTTGTCCTTGATGAGGGCCTGGGTGAGGTTGGCCTCGCCGTGGATGACGTTGACGAAGTCGTACACCACCCGGCGCTCGCAGCCCATGATCAGGTCCAGGTTGCGCAGGCCCACGTCAAAGTCGATGACGGCGGTTTTGTGGCCCCGCAAGGCCAGGCCGGAGGCGAAGGCGGCGCTGGTGGTGGTCTTGCCCACACCACCTTTGCCCGAGGTCACGACGACGATTTTTGCCATGGTTGGGGTTCCTGATTGAAAAGCGTGATGCCGGGCCTAGCCCAGCTTGATCGGGGTGATGACGAGTTTGTCGCCTTCGGGGCCGGACTCCAGGTGCACCTGGGCCGCACGGCCCTGCACATCGGCCGGCCAGGCCTCGCTGGTGCGGTAGACGCCGCAGATGGAAATCAGCTCGGGCTCCATGCTCATCGCAAAGATGCGGGCATCGGTGCGGCCGCGCGCGCCGGCGATGGCCTTGCCACGCAAGGGCGCATACACGTGGATGTGGCCATCGGCCGCCACCTCGGCGCCGTTGTTCACCATGGCCAGCACCACCAAGTCGGTGCCGCGCGCGTACACCTGCTGGCCCGAGCGCAGCGGCCGGTCGATCACCATGGCGCCCGGCGGCACCTGCACGGCCGGCGGCGGTGGGGCCACGGGCACCGGCGCCGGGGTGGGCGCCACCACGGGCTGGCGGGCCAGCACGCTCTCGTGCGTGGGCACCAGGCCGGCCTCGAAGGCGTCCTGCTGGTGTTGCAGCGAACCGCCCCGCACGGCCACGGGCAGCATGCGCAGGCCCTGCAGGGCCCGCACCAGGCGCACAAAGTCGATGGGGTGGTCCCACAGCTCGGGCGGCAGGCCGGTGAGGTCGATCAGCACCGGATCCTGGTCGAAGAAATCGGGCTGCTCGGCGAACTGCTTTTCGAGCGCCCGCAGCATCGCGTCCAGGTCGGTGGTGCGCATCAGCAACGCAACCAGGGGCAGGTTGGCGCTCTTGATTTCGTAGAGGTTGCTGTGTTGGCCTGTCGACACGGAATGACAAGGAGTTGGCGAAATGGGGCACGCCACGGACCAAAGCGCGCTTGCCTTCCCTTCCGTGTGCAATCGGCAAATCTTAACAGTGCCGCTCAGCGCGTCGTATCTGAATATTGCCCACAACACGGTGCCCACGCTCCCGCGCGGTGCGTCATCCGTGGCCCCGAGCCGCGCGTCCGGAGAACGGCGATGCGTGGCAGCCGATGGGCGCTGGGGATGTCACGCCGGGCGCTGGTCCGCGGCAGCGCTCAGGGCGACAGCGGCCGCACGCTGACTTCGCCCGACGACACGGGCACCAGGGCGCCGTCGATCTGCACCAGCAGCGCCCCATCGGCCGCGAGGCCCACGCACTGCCCCCGGCGGCCATCGCTGAGGGACACGGGCTGGCCGCGCAGCAGGTCCAGCTGCGCGTAGTCGGCCTCGAACGGCGTGAAGCCGTCGCGCTCGAAGCGGCGCACGGCACTCAGCAGCTCGGGCACCACGCGCGCCATGGCGCAGGCCGCCAGGTCCAGGTCGGGCGCTCCGGCGCCTGCGGGTGCCGCCAGCGAGGCCCCGGCCGTTTCCCCGGCCGCCGTGTGCAGGATCTCGCCCAACCCCACGGGCGGGGTGCGCAAGCCGTCGGCGGGCGGCGTGGCCAGGTTCACGCCCATGCCGATGACCACGTAGCGCGGCGCCTGCGCAGCCGGGTCGTGCGAGGGCGGCAGTGCCTCGGGGGTGGCGGCGGTTTCGATGAGGATGCCGCAGAGCTTGCGGCCCTGCCACCACAGGTCGTTCGGCCATTTGATGGCGATGCCGTGGCCCAGGCGCTGCGCCAGCACCAGCCCGACGACCAGCGACAGGCCGGACCAGTCGCGCGGCGCCAGGCTCAGGCCCAACGACATGGTGAGGGCGGCGGTCCGCGTCGTTTCCCAGCTGCGGCCCAGGCGGCCCCGCCCTGCCGTCTGGCTTTGGGCGACCAGCAGCGTGGTCTCGGTGCGTCCGGCGCGCGCGCGGCGCAGCAGCTCGCTGTTGGTCGAATCGACCTCGGCCACGACCTCGACGCCCACGTCGGGCCACAGCGGCGACACGGTTTGCCAGATCATTTCGGCGGCCTGGTGCAGCCCGGCGCAGGCGGGCCAAGCGGCGGGCAAGGCCGTGGTCGGCCAGGGGAACAAGGGCTTGGGGGTCATGTCAATGCGGGGTATGGCCACATAGCCGTTTATCAAACAACGGTGAAGCGGCCATACCGCAGGTGATGAATCAAGATCAAGGCTTGCGCGAACGCGCCTCGGCCTTGGACGAGGGCTTGGCCTGGGACGACGCTGGCGATGGCGCCCGGGCTTGGGCCTGGCGGTTCGGCGCGCCTTGGGTGGAGGCCTTGCCCTTGGCCTGCGTGTTCGCCTTGGCCTTGGCCTTGGCCTTGGCCTTGACCTGGCCGTCTGCCGGCGCCTTGGCCTTGCCCGACGTGCGGCCTGGGCCGGCGGCTTGGGTGGCCGGCTTGGGCGCCGCCAGCTTCACGCCGCGCTTGGGCGCCAGCATCGTGCCGCGGCAGTGTGCGCTGCCGCAGTGGCAGGCGTACTCGGCCTTGAGCTTGGGCGTGTAGCGCTCGTCCAGCACCAGGCCGTAGTCGTAGCTCAGCTCTTCGCCGGGGGCGATGTCGCGCAGCGCGACGATGAAGATGCGGCCATCGCGCTCGTCCGATTCGCAGTTGGGCTCGCAGCTGTGGTTGATCCAGCGCGAGGCGTTGCCGCCGAACAGCGCGTCGATCACGTGGTCGCCGTCGATGTGGAAGTAGAAGGTGTGCTGCGGGTTGAGCGGGTCGTGCGGGTGGCGGCGCTGCGCCTCGTCCCAGCTGATGACCTCGCCCACGTACTCCATCACCGTCTCGTCGGCCGCGATGGCTTGCACGGCGAACACGCCCTTGCCATGCACGCCCGAGCGTCGCACCTGGATGCGGCGGCCGCGCGTCGGTGGGGGGGTTGGGGTTGGGTTGCTCACCACGTCGGCTCCTGGTTGCTTGCGGCGCGTGGGATTCTAGTGGCGCGGGTCGGCGGCCCGCCGCACCCTGGGCTGCAGACAGGGTGCGGCGCACACGACCCGGGTGCGCCGGTGGCACGCACCCGTGCACCGGGCCCGGCCCGGCGCAGACACCCCGCGGCCCGGTGAGCGCACCGAGCCAGCCCATGGTGCCCGTTTCAGCGGTATGCGCGTGTTACCGTTCATGTTGAAACGGCAACAAGCCCATACCCATGCTTCAGAAGTCGTAGCGCAGGCTCACGTTCACGCTGCGCGGCGCGCCCCAGGTGTAGAACAGCCCTTGCGAGGTGAAGTTGGTCACGCCCGCGAAGTAGCGCTTGTCCAGCACGTTGTTGACGTTGGCCGACACGCTGAGCTGGCGGTTGACCTGGTAACGCGCCATCAGGTCGAACAGCCAGTACCCGTTCTGGCGCAGCGTGGCACCGCTGCGGCTGGTCGAGATGGCGCTTTGCCAGCGGGTGGCGGCGCCCACGGTCAGGCCTTGCAGGGCGCCGTCACCAAAGCGGTAGGTGGTGCCGAACTTGAACTGGTGCTTGGGTGTGGTGGAGGCGCTGCTCAGGTTGCTGCTGTTCTGCACATAGCTGCCCTGGGCCTGCCAGCCGCGCGCCAGCTCGCCCGACAGCTCCACCTCATAGCCGCGCCGCGTCGCACCCTTGACCGCGCGGTAAATGGTGTCGCCATTGGGGTTCAGGCCCACTTCCTCGGCCGTGTTGTCGGTGCGCTGCCAGAAGTGAGCCAGGCTCACGTTCAGGCGCTTGTCGAAGAACTCGCCCTTGGCGCCCAGCTCGTAGGTCTGGCCTTCTTCGGGGTTCAGCGGGCGCTCGTTGGCGTCCTTGGCGCTTTGCGGCTTGAAGATGCTGGCGTAGCTGCCATAGACCGAGACGTTGGGCGTCACATCCACCACCAAGCCGGCGTAGGGCGTCACCACGCCGCGCTCGCGCATTTGGTAGTTGTACCAACCCACATCGGTCACGTCGTTCTGGTCGAAGTCGCTCAGGCGCACGCCGGCAATCAGCTTGGCCGGGTCGGCCAGGCTGAATTGGCCCGCGGCGTACACATAGCGGTTCTTGCGGCTGAACAAGTCATTCGAGTAGGTCACGCCGCTCCAGTCGGGCTGGACGATGCCGGCGCCGCCATCGGCGTAGTCGATGCCGGCCGCCGTCAACGAGGTGCCCGGCACGCTGCCGCGCAGCAAGGTGGTGCGCGCACGCGTCGTGCCGGCGCCCACCAGCAGCTGGTGAGTTCGGCCCAGCAGCTCGAACGGGCCTTGTACCTCCAGGCTCAGGCTGTCGTTGCGGTCGTCGATGTCGGCATAGCGGCTGTGCTGCACCATGCCGGGCAGGGCGTACTGCAGGTAGCCGATGCGCAGTTCGGGCGTGTCCGTGGAGTCGCGTGCGGCTTGCAGCTTGGCTGTCCAGCCGCCTGCAAAGCGGTGCTCCAGGCGTGCGAACAGGCCCAGCGATTCCTGCGTGTAACCCGCCCACGAGGCACCGTTGTTGAACGAGCGCGGCATCAGTGGCACGGCCACGCCAGTGCCCGAGTAGCCTTGGATGGGCGTGGTGCCCGACGTGCTGCGCATGGCGCGGGTCTTGAAGGTGAAGCCTGCGGTGAGCACGGTGTCGGGCGTCAGATCGGCTTCCAGCGTGCCATAGAGCAGGCTGTTGCGGCTGTGCTGGCGCTCGCGAAAGCCGTCGGCCTCCTTGTAGGCCGCCACGAAGCGGCCGCGCAGGGTCCCGGCCTCGTTCAGCGGGCCGCCGATGTCCACGTCGCCCCGGCGGGTGCTGTTGCTGCCGACACCCAGGTTGGCGCTGGCCTGGAAATCGCGCGTGGGTCGCTTGCGGATGAGGTTGACGGTGCCGCCGTAGGCGCCATCGCCGTTGACCAGACCGGACGAGCCCTTGAGCACCTCGATGCGGTCGATCTCGGCCATGTCATCGAGCGTGTACAGGATGTGGCTGTTCCAGCCCCAGCCGGTGGACAGCAGGCGGTTGCCGTCCACCTTCAGGTTCACGGTGGCGCCGCGCACGTTGAAGGTGGTCATGTCGGCTTGCCGGCTCACGGTCACGCCGGGCGTCTGGTCCAGCACATCGGTCAGCGTTTCCAGCTTGAAGTCGTCCAGGCGCTGGCGCGTCATCACCGAGACGGACTGGGGCGTCTCGCGCAGCGAAAGCGGCAGGCCAGTGGCCGCGCTGCTGGGGCCGCGCTGGGTGTAGCTGCGGGTGCCTTCGGTGGTGCCCACGCTGGGCATGGCCCCGGCGGACACGTGCACGGCGGCCAGGCTGTCGCCCGTCGCAGCCTGGCCGGCGGCCGCAGCGCTGGCGGCCGCAGCGCTGGCGGCCGCAGCGCTGGCGGCCGCAGCGCTGGCGGGTGCAGGTGCGGGTGCGGCGGTGCGCCGCAGCGTCCAGTTGCCGCGCTCGGTGCGCACCAGCTCCAGGCCGCTGCCGGCCAGGGCCGCGCGCGCGGCCTGCTCGGCGGTGTAGCTGCCGCGCACGGCGGGGGCGGTCTGACCGCGCACCAGCTCGGCGTCGATGCTGATCTGCTGGCCGCTGTTGGCGGCGATCTGAGCAAGTGCGCTGCCCAGTGGCTGGGCAGGCAGGTCATACGACCGGGATTGCGCGTGCGCGGCCACGGCGCAGGTGAACAAAGCGGCGGCGACCAGCGCGCGCAGCGGGGTGGGACAAGCGGACATGAACGACCTCGAAAACATGCAGGGCAAGGGGGGTGTCATCGGGCTTGTCGCACGAGGTTCAAAAAGTGTTCACTTTTTTTCGGCCGCCTGGCCATCGGTGCAGGAAGGCGGCCGCTGCCTTCAGTCGATCACGACCAGCCAACCCGCCCGGTACACGCGCACGGTGATGGGCAGGGTTTCGGCCAGGGCCGCCAGGGCGCGGTCGGTGTCGGCCAGCGCGTAGCTGCCATAGACGCGCAGCGCCGCCGCGCGCGGCGAGATGCGGATGAAGCCGGCACGCCAGGCGCGCAGCGCCTCCACCACCTCACCCAGGGCCTGGTCGTGCGCCTGCAGCAGGCCTTGCGCCCAGGCACTGGCGGCGGCGGGGGGGCGCGCATCGGCCGCCACACCCTGCGCGCCAAAGCGGGCCCCCTGCCCCTCGTCGAGTTGCAGCCGCTGCCCGTCGCGCGTGGTGACTTCGCTGCGGTGCTGCAGCATGCCGACGTAGCTGTCGGCCTCGTTCAGCTGCACGACGAAGCGCGTGCCCAGGGCGCGCACCTGGCCATGCGGTGTGCGCACGATGAAGGGCGCGCCGCCGTGCGCGGCCGCGGGCTCGGCCTGCGCCAGCAGTGCGCCCTGGCGCAGGGTGAGGGTGCGCTGGCCGGGGCCGAACGCCAGGTCGGCGGCCGAGCGCGCCGCCAGTTGCACGGTGCTGCCATCGGTCAGCGTGAAGGTGCGGCGCTCGCCCGTGCCGGTGCGCAGGTCGGCGCTCAGCTGCGCCAACGGCAGGTGGCGGTCGGCCAGCAACCAGGCGCTGCCCAGCCCCAGCGCGCCCAGCGCCAGGGCGCCACGCAGCAGACGCCGGCGCTCGCGCGTGCGTGATTCGGCGTGCACCAGGGCCTGGCTCAGCGCCAGGCTGGCCTGCGGCGCCCGCGCCGCAGCGGCCCGCGCGGGGGCCAGCGCCTGCTGCAGCGGGCCGGCCAGGCGCTCCCAGGCGGCGCGGTGCGCGGGCTCGGCCAGCCAGGCGTCAAAGTGGCGGCGTTCGGCCTCGCTGACCGCGCCCGAATTCAGCGTGACCAGCCAGTCGAGCGCGGCCTCGGCCGCGGTGGGTGTGGGGCTCATGCCCGGGGCAGGCCGATGCCGGCATCCTGCCGCGCCAGGGCCAGCGCGGTGCGGCGAAAGCCCTCGGCCATGTGGCGGCGCACGGTGCTGTGGGAG
Source organism: Comamonas serinivorans (assembly GCF_002158865.1). Lineage (NCBI taxonomy): Bacteria > Pseudomonadati > Pseudomonadota > Betaproteobacteria > Burkholderiales > Comamonadaceae > Comamonas > Comamonas serinivorans. Next base: position 4,514,835 of record NZ_CP021455.1, read on the forward strand.
ATGCCCAGCTCGTCGGCGATGGCCTGGTAGCCCAGGCCGTCGATCTGGCTCAGCACAAAGGTCTGGCGCGCCTTGAGCGGCAGGCCGTCGAGCGCGTGCGCGATGTGGGCCAGCGTCTCGAGCAGCACGGCCCGGTCTTCGGGCGACGGGGCACAGTCCTCAGGCTGCCTGGCCAGGGCGTCGAGGTAGGCCTGTTCCAGCTCGCGCCGGCGCCACAGCGACACCAGCAGGCGCTTGGCGATGGTGGTCAGGAAGGCGCGCGGCGAGGCGATGGCCACGGGTTCGCGGGCGCCGCACACGCGCAAAAAGGTCTCGGCCGCCACGTCCTGCGCATCGGCCGGGTTGCGCAGCCGCGCCTGCAGCCGCCCCAGCAGCCAGGCGTGATGGCCCGTGAACAGGTGCTGGGCCTGTTGCACGGGACTGAGGAGAGGGGGAGGCGACGACACGGCGCCCAATTCTAAATCCCAAGTGAGAATGATTCACATTGAGATCAGGCTAAAGGCATACCATATAAGGGGTATCAGGCCACTTCCGATGAATGGAAATCGGCAATTCACCCATACCCCTGTTTTCATCCCAACCCTCAGAACGCCTTGCTCAAGCCGACCACCAGCGAGCGCCCCATCAGCGGCGCCGCATCCTTGATGAAGGACGTGTGCACGTAGGCCAGCTTGTTCGTCAGGTTGTTCAGCTGCACGTAGGCCTGCCAGGGCTGCTCACCCGCGCTGGTGTAGCGCAGGCGCCAGTTCAGCATGCCGTAGCCGGGTGTGGCGGTTTCGAACTCGGCCACCTTGCGCTGGTGCTGCACCAGGCGCCATTCCAGCTCGGTGTCCCACTCGGCCCATTGCGCGCCCAGCGTGAAGCCGGCGCGGGCCGGGGCCAGGCGGGCCAGGCGCTCGCCATTGGCCAGCCGCGCATGCACCACGTCGGCCCAGGCGCCGGTGCGCCACTGCGCGCCCAGCCAGCGGCCGTCCAGGCGGTGCTGCACGCGCGCCTCGACGCCCGTGAAACGGGCATCGTCCTGGCTGTACTGCAGCAGCTGCACGCCGTTCAGCGCGTCCAGCGTGCGCGCGTGGATGTAGCCGCCGACGCGGTTGTGGTACAGGTTGACGCTGAAGGTGGTGTTGCCCGCCGTCTTGGCCAGGCCCAGGTCGATGTTGCGCGCGCGCTCGGGCCGCAGGGCTGCATTGCCCAGCTCGTAGGTGCGCGTGGCCATGTGCAGGCCGCGCGCGAACAGCTCTTCGGCCGAGGGCATGCGGCTGGCGGTGGTGAAGCCGATGCTGGCGCGGTACTCGGGGGCGAAGCGCCAGGTGGCGCCCAGGGCCAGCGAACTGCCGTGGTGGCTCAGGCGTTCGCCCAGCGAGGCGGCCTGCACGCGCTGCCAGTCGTGCCGCAGCGTGGCGCTGACGCCGACCGCGCCGAACTGGCGCTCTTCCATCCAGAACAGGCCCTGGCGCGTGGTGGTGCTGGGCGCGACGTAGGCCTCTTCGCCCAGCGCGCTGAAGCGGCGCTGCGAGCCTTCCACCCCGAACACGCCGCGCCAGCCGGCCACGGGCGCGTGCTGGGCCTCGATGCGCCAGTCGTTGGCGCGGTTGTTGAAGGTGGTGGCGATGGCGCCGTCCTCGACCTCGTCGTGGCGGTAGCGCGTGAGGCCACCGCGGATGCGCACGGCCTCGATGCCGGCCACGGGCTGGCGCCACTCGCCGCGCAGGTCGTAGCGGTTGCTGGTCATGCGCACGCGGGGCACGTCGGCGTGGTCGTGATCGTGGTCATGGTCGTGCCCATGCTCGTCCTCGTGTCCGTGGTCGTCGTGTCCATGGTCGTCGTGGCCCCCGCAGTGCAGGTGCGTGCCGTGGGGGTGGCAGTCCTCGATGTCGTGGCTGTGGCCGGGCAGGCCATAGGTGCGGGTCTGGCGCGCCGCCGACACGCCCAGGTAACCCTGCGAGCCCACCCAGGACACGCCCACGCTGCCGGTGTTGCCGCGCGCCTGGCTGCCCTCGACGCGGGCGCTGTTCCAGCCTTTGCCGACGCGGTAGTCCTCGGCATCGCGGGCAGCGCCTTCGACGTGCACCGCGATCGGGCCGCTGCCCGCCGTGAGCGAGAACGCGCCCGCGGCCTCACGCGCCGCGCTGCTGGCGCGCAGGCCCACGCGGCCCTGGGGCCGATCGGGCACGGCCGTGGGGATGCGTTCGTCGGTCACGTTGACCACGCCGCCAATGGCACCCGCGCTGTACAGCAGCGCCGACGGGCCGCGCAGCAGCTCGATGCGGTCGGCCAGCAGCGGCTCGGTGACGACGGCGTGGTCGGGGCTGACGCTGGCGGCGTCCTGGATCTCGGCGCCGTTGCTGAGCACCTGCACGCGCGGCCCGTCCATGCCGCGCATGATGGGCCGGCTGGCGCCCGCACCGAAGTGCGAGGCCTGCACGCCGGGTTCGCCATCGAGGGCGGCGCCCAGCGTGGACGTGTCGCGCAGCTGCAGCTGCTCGCGGTCGAGCACGCTGACCGGCGTGGTGACCACGGTCTGGCCGCGCACGGTCACGCCGGACAGCGCCGCCGGGGTGGCGCTGGAGGCCGCAGCGGGCGCCGCAGGTGCGGGGGTGGTGGACGCGGCTGGCGCGTCCTGCGGTGCGGCGGGCGCGGCCGACTCCTGGGCATGGGCCGGCACGGCCAGCGTCAGGAACAGGGCCAGCGCAGAGGCCGTGGTGAGCCGGGCCGGCGAGGCCGCGTCGGCAACGGAGGAGGCGCGATGCGCAGGGCGGCGGGGCGCCGCGTGAGGCAGGGAACGGTGCATGGTGGATGACCCATGGGCGGCTGCGGCGTGCCGGTGCACGCAGGCGCAGCCCGAGATTCGACAAAGGCATGCCACCGGCGCGCCGCAGTCAGGCGCGCGCCGGCAGGCAAAGGCAAGGCATGAGAGATGAGAGGGGTATTCGCCACTGCCGTCTCAACGATGAACGGCAGCGCTGGATACTGCCGATGCGTCATCGGCGGTGATCTGGACGGCGAACGGCTGACCCGAAGGCGCGCACAGCGCACGCGCTCGGCCGAGGCCCGTCAGGGTGGCTCAGCGGCCGGCCTTGGCGGTTCGCGCGTTCCTACCCCAGGAACGCAGCCGGCGGCCCGCGCGCAAAGAACAGCGCAGGGCTTTTGCGCAGCAGCAGCGCCTGCGTGGTCCAGTGCGCATGGTGCACGGGCGGCGGGGCATCCCAGTGCCAGGGGGTGACCAGCATGGCCAGGCCCAGGGCCATCTGATCGAACAGCTGGCAGTCGGCGGCCGAGTGGCCGTCGAACAGGTGCAAGGCCGAGTGGCCGGCCACGGTGCGGGCGGGTGCCGGGTCTGCAGCCGGCTCCGCCGACGCGTCGGCCTGGGTGAATGCGGTCGCCGTGATGTCGGGTGCCGTGGCGACGGTCCCCCGGGCCGTGGTCGCCACGGGCTCGCCCACGTGGTGCACCACCTGGTGCATCAGGCCCAGGCTGGGCACCACCAGCTGCAGCACGGCCAGCCAGCCGGCCAGCGCCATCACCCAGGCGCGAACGCCCGCACGTGGCAGGGCCACGGCACGGCGTGCAGGGTGGGGGCGCAGGGAGAGCATGGCCGCGCAGTATAGGGGCAGCCGTGCGGCAGCCCGGTCGGCGGGGCGGCCTGCTGCTGGCGGCGCGATCGGACTTGATGCGGCTGGGCAGGTTGCGGGTGCGAGGCGGTGAGCGGCGGGTTCACCCCATCGCGGTCGACCCAGCGCAGCGGCTCGCGTGACGGCGGGTCGCCGGGCCTCGGCGCGCGTCCGGCGACCTGTGCGGCCGGGGCTGGGCGCTTGGCGCAAGACGCGCTGAAGGCCATCTGCAGCCCCCATGTCGGTCGGCATCCAGCCCGCTGCACTGCGGCCGCGACCCGGAGGCGACAAGCCGGCGCGCGGCAAGCCGCCAAGCTGGCAGCGCCATCGCCGCCCGCCGCCGCAAGCCATGCCGGTGCGACCGCCTGAGATTTTTTGCTATCTTGAAATCATGCAGGCGCGCGCGAGCGCGTGCGCGAGGCGAGATTCTATAAAGACATGAAAACACTGGTCATTGCAGAAAAACCTTCGGTGGCGCAAGACATCGTGCGGGCCCTCACGCCCGTCGCGGGCGCGTTCACCAAACACGATGAATACTTCGAAAGCGACACCTACGTGGTCACCAGCGCGGTCGGCCACCTGGTCGAGATCCAGGCGCCCGAGCAGTACGACGTCAAGCGCGGCAAGTGGAGCTTTGCCAACCTGCCCGTCATCCCGCCGCATTTCGACCTGAAGCCGGTGGACAAGACCAAGACGCGGCTCAACGCCGTCGTCAAGCAGGCCAAGCGCAAGGACGTGGACCGCCTGATCAACGCCTGCGACGCGGGGCGCGAGGGCGAGCTGATCTTCCGCCTCATCGAGCAGTACGCGGGCGGCGCCAAGCCGCTGGGCAAGCCGGTGCAGCGCCTGTGGCTGCAGAGCATGACGCCGCAGGCCATCCGCGACGGCTTCGACCACCTGCGCAGCGAGGCGCAGATGCAGGGCCTGGCCGACGCGGCGCGCTCGCGCTCGGAAGCCGACTGGCTGGTGGGCATCAACGGCACGCGCGCGATGACGGCCTTCAACTCGCGTGACGGGGGCTTCTTCCTGACCACGGTGGGCCGGGTGCAAACGCCGACGCTGGCCGTGGTGGTCGAGCGCGAAGAGCAGATCCGCAAGCACGTCTCCCGCAAGTATTGGGAGGTTCACGTTGACTTTGCAGCACAGGCAGGCCAATACCCCAGCAAGTGGTTCGACCCGACCTGGAAGAAGAACGACGATGGCGACCGCCGCGCCGACCGCATCTGGGACGAGGCCCTGGCGCGCGCGATTGCCGCGGCCGTGAACGGCCAGCCCGGCACCGTCAAGGACGAGAGCAAGCCCACGACCCAGGCCAGCCCGCTGCTGTTCGACCTGACCAGCCTGCAGCGCGAGGCCAACGGCAAGTTCGGCTTCTCGGCCAAGACCACGCTGTCGCTGGCGCAAAGCCTGTACGAACGCCACAAGGCCCTGACCTACCCGCGGACGGATTCGCGCTACCTGCCCAATGACTACCTGGCCGTGGCCAAGCAGACCTTCGAGATGCTGGCCAAGAGCGGCATGCGCCACCTGGCGCCGCACGCGCAGACGGCGATCAACAACGGCTACGTCAAGCCCTCGCGCCGCATCTTCGACGACGCCAAGGTGTCGGACCACTTCGCCATCATCCCCACGCTGCAGGCCCCCAGCGGGCTGAGCGAGGCCGAGCAGAAGCTCTACGACCTGGTGGTGCGCCGCTTCATGGCGGTGTTCTACCCGAGCGCCGAGTACATGGTGACGACGCGCATCACCACGGTGAATGTGACCCCCACGCTCCCTGCTTCGCAGGGTTCGCTGCCCCCCGAGGGGGCCGGCGTCGCCTTGGGGCGGCCCGGCACCGACGCCACACCTGCCGCCAGCCTGGCCGCCCAGCTGTTCCGCAGCGATGGCAAGGTGCTGGTCAAGCCGGGCTGGCTGGCCATCTACGGCAAAGAGGCCGCGGCCGAAACCGACGACGGCGAGGCCAAGGACAAGGACAGCAAGGACGCCGGCCGCATGCTGGTGGCCGTGCAGCCCGGTGAAACCGTGCGCGCCGACGAGGTGAACGTGAAGGAGCTGGCCACGCGCCCGCCCGCGCGCTACTCGGAGGCCACGCTGCTGGGCGCCATGGAAGGCGCGGGAAAGCTCATCGACGACGACGAGCTGCGCGAAGCCATGCAGGAGAAGGGCCTGGGCACACCGGCCACGCGCGCGGCCATCATCGAAGGGCTGCTGACCGAGAAATACCTGCTGCGCGAAGGCCGTGAGCTGATCCCCACGGCCAAGGCCTCCCAGCTCATGACGCTGCTGCGCGGCCTGCAGGTCGACGAGCTGACGCGTCCCGCGCTGACCGGCGAGTGGGAGCACAAGCTGGCGCAGATGGAAAAAGGCCAGCTCTCGCGCGAAGCCTTCATGCGCGAAATCGCCGCCATGACCGAGCACATCGTCAAAAAGGCCAAGGAATACGACCGCGACACCGTGCCGGGCGACTACGTCACCCTGGCCGCGCCCTGCCCCAACTGCGGCGGCGTGGTGCGCGAGAACTACCGCCGCTTTGCCTGCATCGGACAGGTCGACGCCGCCCGGGCGGCCGAGCTGGTGGAAAGCGGCGACGCCCACGGCTGCGGCTTCTCGTTCACCAAGACGCCGGCCGGCCGCACCTTCAGCACCGACGAGGCCGACACCCTGCTGCGCGAGCGCAAGCTGGGCCCGCTGGAGGGCTTCCGCAGCAAGGCCGGCTGGCCCTTCGTGGCCGAGCTGACCATCGTGCGCGATGAAGAGAACAGCAACTTCAAGATGGAGTTCGACTTTGGCGAAGACGCCAAGGCCGAGGAAACCGGCGAGCTGGTCGACCTGTCGGCCGAACCCAGCCTGGGACCCTGCCCCAAGTGCGGCAGCCCCGTGAAGGCCTGGGGCAAGAACTACGTCTGCACGCACGCCGTGCCCACGGCCGAACAGCCCACGCCCAGCTGCGACTTCAAGAGCGGCAAGGTCATCCTGCAGCAAGAGGTGGCGCCCGAGCAGATGCAGAAGCTGCTGGCCACCGGCAAGACCGACGAGTTGGACAAGTTCGTCTCCATGCGCACGCGCCGCGCCTTCAAGGCCCAGCTGGCCTGGAGCGCCGAAGAAGGCAAGGTGATCTTCGAGTTCGCGCCGCGCGCCAACAGCAAGTACCCGCCGCGCAAAACCGCGGGCGCCGCCGCCAAGCCGGCTGCGAAGGCCGCCAGCAAGGCCGCTGCAAAGAAAACCCCGGCCAAGACCGCGGCCAAGAAAGCCGCCGCGAAAACCGCCGCCAGCGACAAGCCCAAGGCCCCGCGCAAGGTCACCAACCCGCTGACGCCCAGCCCCGCGCTGGCCGCCGTCATCGGCAACGAGCCCGTGGGCCGCACCGAGGTGATGAAAAAGCTGTGGGACTACATCAAGGCCCACAACCTGCAGGACGCCAAGGACAAACGCACCATCGTCGGCGACGAGAAGCTGAAGGCGGTGTTCGGCAAGGACACGGCGGGCATGTTCGAGCTGGCGGGCATCGTCGGCAAACACCTGGGCTGAGGCCGGCCCGATGAAGCGCTCCATCCTGGCCGGCGTGGCAGCCGCGGCGCTGGGCCTGCTCAGCATGGGGGCGCTCGGCGCCGGCCTGTACTGGCTGGCCTATCCGGTGCTGCGCCCGCTGCTGGGCCACCCCCATGACTGGCAGGGAGACGGCGTCTGGCCGGCCACCCTGCTGGCCGGCATGCTCTGGGCCTTGAGCTTTCCGCTGGCGGGCCTGGTCCACCGGCGCCTGGCCGCCTCAGGTCGGCCGCCGGCCTGGCGTCGCCTCAGCTACCTCGCCATGCTGTGGCTGGGCGCCGTGGTGGCCTGGCTGCTCGTGGCGCCGCTGATGACCCCGCGCTGACCACGGCGACGCGCCGCCGGCGTGGTCGCGCCACACCGCGGATGCGCAAACCGCAGGCAGGGGCCGCGATGCGCTATGATTCGCCCTCTTTCGGCCACCACCACCCTGTGGATATGGTGTTGACAACCTCGCAGCAGGCCCTGTCACCCGGCCCCGCAATTCACAAGACATCACCAACATACCGTGGCAGAACACATGACGGACACAGCGGAGCAGGCGTCGGAGGGTTCGGAGGGCGCAGCGCTGTGGCACGCCTGCCTGGACGTGCTGGCGCAGGATGTGCCCGAGCAGCAGTTCAACACCTGGATCAAACCCCTGGTGGCCCAGGTCAGCGACGACTTGTCCACCGTCAGCCTGGGCGTGGCCAACCGCTTCAAGCTCGATTGGGTGCGCGCGCAGTACGGCACCCGCATCGCCGAGGTGCTGGAGGCCCTGGCCGGCCAGCCCGTGCAGGTGGACCTGAACATCCTCGCGCGCGCGCCGCAGCCGCGCATTTCGACCACCACCGCCCGTTCGGTCGCCCGCATGGGCCTGCAGGCCTTGAGCGCCGATGCGGCGCCCGAGCCTGAGACACGCCCCGCCAGCCCGGCCCAGGCC